>JBAWZJ010000197.1:0-4213 GCA_037143085.1 Parachlamydiaceae bacterium
CCCCGAGGCTTTGGCTCAGCCGAAATGTTGCTCCGTTTGCGTAAGGTGAGTTATACAAGATATCTAATAATGGAAAACATCCCAATAAGGAAAAGGCTAATAAAAATAACAATTTTATCTCCAAATTGGGAGTAAAAAGTCTGATACGAATAAATAGGAACATCGACAACAAGGGCGTTGGGCTCCCACTCTACTTTTTCTGGACACTCCCCCCCTAAAATGGCTATCGATCTACCGAAACTATCTAGAGCCACCGTTATTCCCGTATTGCAGGAACGGATAAGCGGAACTCCATTTTCGACAGTACGCAAACGCGCATGATCTAAATGTTGACGAGGCAGCTTAGAGTTAGGGTACCATACATCACTAGTCAGATTCACAAATAAATCCGCTCCTTTTTGCCTTCCTTCGGTCATCAAATGACCAAAAGTTTCCTCATAACAGATCGACGGAGAAAATGGAACTCCACGACAGTTCATAATCACAGCTTCTTTTCCATGAGTAAATGATCCACAAATTCCATAGCGTTTTGCTAGTTTTTTACAAAAAGAAAACGGAATGTATTCACCCATAGGAACGAGCACCTGCTTAGCATACCGCTTCGCAAATAACGTCTCCGGTGAGTGAGTGTTTTGCGGATGAGTGAATTGAGCGGAACTGTAATATTCGATGACCCCTTCTGAAACTTCTTCTGCATCTTCAAGACCCACGATGATATCAGACTGGAAATAGTTAGAGAGCGCTTGAACCCAGTATGCATTATTAGCAAATAATGCGGGTCCGTGGAATGTATTCTGCATTGCGACAAAAGGATAGTCTGGAGAAGGCAAAAACTTTAAGTCTTGAAGAGGGAGAGCTTCTTGAAAAACAGCAATGACTTCATCAAGAGGATAAATAAAACTGAAAGTACCAAAAGGTACAACAAATTCAGGCAAAACAATCAGGTCTACTTTCTCATCTCGGTGAGATTTCATGATCTCTATGATTTGACGCCACTCATCGATGACCGACCTTACAATCCCTTTACCTTTCGGACGATCTTCCATCTCCTCGGGAGGAAACGCTGTTTGGACGAGCATGGCAGTCAGATATTTTGAAGGCGTGTTACCTTTGTGAAATTCCAGTTGTGCCATTCCGTAAAGATAAGGAATAGCAGCAGCAACACCCCAGATAATTATCGGCGTAAACTTCTTTTTAAAGTTTAGCCAAGCATATAAGGCCAATCCATTCACAAACATCACCCAAAAGGATAGACCAAAAACACCCCATAAAGAAGCCATTTGCAAGGTATAGATGCTGCTGGTTAATGCCAATCCCACAGGATTCCACGAAAGGCCGCTAAGTAAAAATAGGCGAGACCACTCAAAAACAGTCCAGACTGAAGCGATCAACAGCGATTGCCAGACCGCCCGTCCCAGAGAGGGAGACCTAAAGACATCTGAGCGGATTAGAAGAGCGATAAAGCCAAATTGAGCTCCAAGCCACGTCGTAATAAAAAAATAGACTCCATAAATATACAAAAAAGGATGGGTAAGAAACCAAGACATTTGGACGAGCTGGACACAAAAAAACCAAGAAAATCCAAGCCAAAATCGATATTTTTTTGAGTCTATATCAACAAGAACGCGGAAAAATAAGGCGTATCCAATAATCGCAGCAATCAAGCCGTTCCATGGGAACCATGCCGGCTGCCCAAAAGCGACAAGAAAAAAAGCAAGACCGCTCAACAACAGTTGAGCGGTAAAAGGATAAGAAGCTAGCAAAATAAACCCCAAATAACATGAAAGATTGGGACCATCTTAGCAGAAAATAAATAAAAAAGAGTTACTTTTGTTCCGGTTCTTTCGGTTTACAGCAGCAGGAATCAAGAGCACACCCGCCTGAACCGTAGCAAAGAACGTATAATAAACCACCTACAATGGCTAAGTTTTTCAAGAACATAATTTGCTCTATCATCTGTTCCATACCTGTAGCATTCCAAAATGAGTGGAAAATTAAAGTTGTGGGGATAAGAAAAAGAATCAAAATAGAAGCTCCGAAGCGGATTTTGTACCCCAACAGGATAGATAACCCTCCGACTAATTCCACAATCGCTGCACCAATAAGGAAAACGGGAACCAACGTCATCCCCTTAGCTAGCATGTATTGTGAAGTCTGATCGAAAAAAATAACCTTACTTGCTCCAGCAAAAATGAACATGGCCGAAAGGCATAGACGAGCAACAAACAGAATAATTGACGACAACGCTTTCATAGACAATCTCCTTTAGTGTATACTGAGTAGACCTCTTGCATAACTAAGGTTTTGTCGATTTTAGGGTTCTTTTGAATCGAAAATCGGTGAACCCTTAATTATGCAAGAGGTCTAATATTTTCGATATACCGACATTAATTTAAAAAAACAAGATGTATACCAAACGTGATTCAAAAGTTTGCGTTTCTAGCATATCAACTTTTGAATCACCATCGATATAGCTAGGAGTATATTTTGAAACTTTCTCTGATATCTCAACCTTCACATTCCACTTCGAATCAAAATGGTAAAAGCTACATCACCGAAAAAATGGAAGATTACATTAAATTGAGCTGTAAAAATATCGACGAAGGAAAAATAAATACATTTCTTGAAAAAAATGAAAAATTAATCACCCACTTTAAGAATAACACCCATCACACCATCACTGAATCTGATAAAACAGATTATTTTGTAGCGTTTACTTGGGGGCTGATGGCCGCTGCAGTAGAGAATGATCAAGGGTTTGTCCATGGAACATTTACTTTTGAAGATCCGGAACATAAAATTGTAGATTTTTTTAAACCTGTAGCCTATCGACGCATCTCTAGTCACTATAAAGGAAAAAGAATCCCTCTTAAAGGTGTTTCTGGATGTTTTTTTAGTTCCTATGCAATTGACCACAATCTCTTCCCTGCTGGACATCAGACGGCAATGTTCGCCCCAATAAAAACGCTTAATAACAAGCATTATTCTTTTCTTAAGATAGAAGAACACCCTTTCTCATGGCGTAAACCGCTAGATCTGATAAAACACTCTTGGAGTTATTTGGCAACCCGTCCTAGAGTCTGGAATCTACCGATTTTCAGAACTCATGACGAACACAAATATCGAGAAGAGGATGCCCCTCACCATTTAGTTTCCGTCTTCAAGAAAATTATCAATACAGCTCCGGTCAAAAAAACTCACTATCAACGAGCATTAAAAAATACACATATTCATGGCATCGCAGGAATATGGCATGAATGTGAACATCTTTTAAGAGAGCTCCAAGCAACACCTAATGAAACTATCAAAGATTCGCCGGAAAATATGAAAAGAAGATGGAAGGAAGTTGAACAGGCCATCAACATGCTGAAAACAGAACACCTTAACAACTACTCCCACATAGATATTCGGAAAGGAAATGAAGTGATATTGCATCCATTATACCGAGCGCCATTCAAAACTTGACACTTCTAGCTACGCGAAAATCCCCGCGGATCGAACATTGTGAATTGGTCAGTATTAATTAATACGAACCAATTTGCGATCTTCGATCTCCGGGTTTTGGCGCGCTAGAAATGCCAACTTTTGAATGGCTTTCGGTATAAATCACGTGTGATTTAGGGTCAATTCAGATTTTAACTAGAATAATTTACCTAAAACAGATATACTCTTTCACCATGTATAGACCATTTCGTGAATATCATATCCTTAGTATTTTAAACGAGTACGACCAAAACTCACTTCCTTTGGATCTCTCGTTAAACCATTATCTCCGAAATCACAAAGCTATCGGCTCAAAAGATCGAGGATATATTGCTGAGACAATTTATTCTATGATGCGCTGGAAAGGATTGTTGGATTATCTAGCCGGAGAGTCTCCATCATGGGAGAAACGATTAGATCTTTATCTTTGCCCCTCCTTTGGAGACGCAAAATATCGACAAGACATTCCTCTTCACGACCGCCTAAGCTTTCCTAAATACCTATTCGACCGTTTAGTCGATAGCCACGGTTTGGATAAAGCTTGTGACATTTGTAGAATAAGCAATACAGCAGCCCCCACAACTGTTCGAATTAACACATTAAAAACATCACGCGATGCAATGCTCAAACAATGGGGTGAAAAGTACCCAGTCTCCCCCTGCACCCAAGCTCCTCATGGAATTACATTCAACCGGCGCGTGAATTTTTTTGAACTCCCTGAATTTAAAGA
>JBAWZJ010000198.1:0-4176 GCA_037143085.1 Parachlamydiaceae bacterium
CATTACCTGAGCCAAAAGTAGTGTTTGGAACTAAAAAATCCTTAGCAATGTTGAAAGGCATTGCTGTTGCGGTGTAAGAACCTGCTGGGAAGTTATATGTTGTCCCCAAGGCATCTAAATTGAAGCTTGCTGTTCCTGTATATGTTCCTGATAGAAAAACCCTAATTAAGTAGATGCCTAATGCTGGATTGCCATTGCTATGTGGGATCACAAAAGTTTGTTGAGGAGGCGATCCACTTGATGAAACGGTAACTTCGAAGTTTAGAGGCACTTCATCCATTATGACAGAATATCCATTGTTTGTATTAGTGAATGATTGAGCGCCTGTGCTTCCGTTGCTGGAGTAACCAAAGAGATAGGCTGGAACGAAATAAGCCGCGTTGGCTCCATTAGAACCTTGGTTTCCACTACTTCCTCCTGAACCGCTAGAACCATCATTTCCGGTGGGTCCAGTCGGTCCTGTTGGACCTGTTGGACCTGTAGACCCTGTTTGTCCTGTAGGACCTGTTGAACCGGTTACACCTGTAGCGCCGGGTATGGCTGAAGGTCCTGTTGCTCCGGCCGACCCGGTTGGTCCTGTAGGCCCTGTAGGCCCTATTGGTCCTTGGGGTAATGTATGGACTGAACGAGGGATTGATACACGCACTGGGTCAGCGAAAGATAGAGTTGAAGCTAGGCACAATACTAGCGAGCTAGCGAAGAATAACCGTCTCATATGAGTTTCCTTATTAAGTAAAAGTCTGAGTGCTGTCATCTTTCAGACAACACTCAAAATACATTTTCTAGTAGTTTCCCAGCCAAAGGATGTCTGAGTGGTGCAATACAATTACTTCACGCCGTTCAACAGGCTTTAAGAATATATTGGCACAGGCATCGCTTGTCCATTTACAGAGTTCAAAACATTTTTCAAAAGGCAGAGTTAGTTGCAGCTCCCCCTGAACTTTTGTTTTAAACATCGTGTCATAAGAAGCTTTAACTTCTAAGCTGAGGTAGTCGGTGCACTGAACAGCAATTCTAGCCATTCCGCCCCAAAAGTTTTTTCTTGGAAAATACAGTTCATCTTGTGTGTTGTAGTAGTAGTAGGGACCGGCAGCAGCGTAGATACCGAAAAGACCATTATTGAAAACTGTACAGCCTAATTCAAGGTCGAAGCCTGTCATAGAGAGCCATTCTTGACTTGCTTCAACAAAGTAATCGCCAATGTAATCGTTAAAAAGAACAGCGGTTTCTGTGGTTTTTTTGAATGGGAAATACCCGTTGATGCGAACGTCGATAATTTCTCCAAGAGATTCCAAACCAAAACCGATCTGATTAAATTCTGTTTCTCTAGAATATCTGTGATCATAAAAAACGTTGATCCCTATTGTTCGATCCCAAGGATCTAGGCAGCGGAGTCCTACTCCGGCGTTAGCAGCCCAAGAGTTGGAGGAGCCAAGGTGGTGCCATTTAAGATCGACGAAAGGAAGCCAACATTCGTTAATTAAACTTGGTAGAGCGCTGAAAAGTTCTACAGCACCGTTTTCGTTGTCGCCGCCAATCTGGTCTCCTACGAATCCTTCTACATTAATGCGGAAAGGGCTGTAGGTTAATTTTCGGCACTCAGATTCGCAATATTGAGGCTCACAGCAATCTTGTGAGGTGTATCCAGATTCATCAGCATGGACGATTGCTGTACCGCTTAAACAACATAGAGCGGCAGATATAACACAGTGCCAATACTTCATGATTAACTCCTCGTCTTATGGAACAAAGATGTAATACATTTCTCTAGAAGTGTCAATATATATTTTTATTTTAAAAGAGATTTGATTGTTTTTATGTCTATAGATGCAAGTTTAGGTTCTTCATTTTCAATAGTTACTGACATTTGGATGGAGGCGTTTTTTTGATCGATATTTAAATCATTACATACTTCTATTCCTTTATGTTGATAGATAAAAGGATCGGTCATGCTAATAATATTTTGCTTTTTATCAAGGTAAAGAAAACGGTGAAAGCAGTAAGGGTTCTCATCACAAGAGGCGTGTTGTGCAACGGCGAGATATCCATTTTCAAAAGGAACAGGTCCAGCGACGATTGTGAATACAGAAAAATCATTTTCGGGATTTTCTGTTGGAGTGTTTTGATTAACAGGGATTTTTATGATTGGATTTCCTGTGGCGGGAGTTGTCCTCAAAGAGGTTTCTTTAGGAAATTGTTCAAAATGGACATTAGGTAAGTTTTCTACATAGAAGTGTAAATTTTTTAAAGCTTGCTTTTTGACATGAGAGGGTACTGAGGAGTTTCTTAACAGACGGTCTTCAGCTGCAAGACCCTCCTTTTTGAAAGGAGTATAGAATGCTGCAATCGATAATTCTTCATCAAATCGATAAGTGTAGACCGTGTCGGTGATGAATAATTGTTGATTTTTTGGATAGGGAATTTTTGCTCCATGGGTAGCAAATAAGTAGGCTAAATCATATTGTTCTTTTAATCGATAGTATAAGGCTATTCTTTCGAGAGATTCTGCTCTTTCGGGGTTAAATTGATAAGCATCCAGATAATAGCTCAACGCTTTTTCCCAATCATCCATTAAGCCATGCATTTCGCCGATCATCAGTTTTGCATACCAAATTTCTTCTTTCCACCCACCGTTTTCAATTCTTTTTGAATACCATTTGATTGCTTCATCGTATTGTTTTAAACATTTGTATGATTGTGCCAAATAAAACATATAGCGGACATTGTCTGGTTCTTTTTCTAATCCTTGTGTTAATAATCTTACATCTCGTTCAAATTTATCCGCTTTGGATCCTCCATCTTCGCGGTCATCAATCCATAAAGTTGTTAGCTTGTCACCTCTTGCATTGTTTCCACACGACCAATACTCGTGAGTGACGCCAACGCATTCACAAGGGAGGGATGCTCGAATTAACCGGACATTGTAGTACGACATTTGTAATGATTTTTGGACTAAGGAATAAAAGTCTTTTGTTAATTGTTCCTTTTTGAACTCCGGAGTAATTTCAAAAATCATATCGGCATCTAGGAGTAATAGGTACGTATTTGGCAATGAAAAATTAAGTTCTCTTAGTGTTTTTTGAGCTGCTTTGGCGGATAAAGTTCTGTTGTGTCCGAAATTTAGCCATACATCGTGATGGACTTCTCCGGGAATATGGTGGTCCGAGAGATACTGTTCGATAATTTCTACTGTATTATCTGAAGAACCTGTATCGCAGATGGAGATGCAATCAACGATATCTTTGACGCTATCCAAGCACCTTTCGATGATTTTAGATTCATTTTTAACGATCATTGTTAGGCAAATTTTTGGTTCCTCTTTGGGACGTTCTCCAAAAAGGTTTCCTATGGATGTCAGTAAGAGGAATAAAAAAAGTAACTGAGGCATTTTGTCAAACTCCGGATAAGAAGAAACAGTTTATGCAGATCAATAGTTTTTTTTGTAAAGAGGAATTTAAACGAATGAACTTTTCCGGAAATTCCTAATCTCGTTCAAAAACTAGAATTTTTAGCTGCGCGAAAATCCGAAGTAATGAATAACATTTGATATATTTTTTTCAAAAAAAAAGATTGCATTTTTGGTCAGCCACCTTTAGATTCTGCATATTAATTCGACAAAGTTCTTAAAGGAAAATTATTTCCATGCCGCATCGCTTTATACTGAAATATAATCGGGAGTGTCAAGTTGACATGGTCAATATTAGAACTCGACTTAAAAAGGGAATATAATTTCATGTTTTTTCGGAAGAATTTAATATTAAGCTGTTTATTGTATTTGTTTTTTGTCCACTCCTGTTTACAAGGGACTATATATACTGTAACTTCAAATCTTGATACTAATGCATCTGGTACGCTCCGTTATGCGTTATTGAATGCGAGTAGTGGAGACACTATTAATTTTGGTATCTCCTCACAAACGATTACTATAGGTAGCAATGGTATTACTACGGCCCTTCCGTATCTGCAAGGAGTCGCAATTAACGGTGGTTCAGGAAACACTGTTTCAGGAAATGGTGCGTATCCCATTTTTTTTGTTATGGGGGGGACTAATACAATCACAAATTTGACTTTGACGGGAGGGTATGCAAAAGGAGGTTCTGGTGGATTAGGTGCCGGCGGCGGCGGCGGCGGTCTTGGGGCGGGTGGAGCTTTATTTCTGTCACCAGGAGTCTCGGT
>JBAWZJ010000199.1:0-4118 GCA_037143085.1 Parachlamydiaceae bacterium
TGTTCGCGAAGTCCGCGATCAGGCGGAAGCTGTAAAACAACATTCGGCAAACGTTGCCTTGAAAGAAGCTCTTCTTGCTCGCGCGGAGTTTGACTTCCATAACAGAAAATTTTTGGTTGAATCAGAAGCTGTCTCACAAGAGGATTTTTACCATTCGAAAACGGATTATAGCGCTGCACAAGCTTCTTTAGACCTCTCTATCCACCAACTTGAAGCTGCAAAAATAACTTTAGGGGATACGGACTTAGAAAACCATCCACTTATCGAGAGGGCAAAGAGTGAGTTACGTGAGGCTTTTCTCGGTTTAAAACGATGTTCAATATTTTCTCCGGCGTCAGGTTACATTGCCAAAAGGAGCGTGCAAGTCGGGCAATCAATTCAACCGACAACGCCACTATTAAGTGTGATCCCTCTCAATGATATTTGGGTCGATGCTAACTACAAAGAAACACAGTTGAGAAATATCCGAATAGGGCAGTCTGTAGAGATCTTTGCGGATATGTATGGAAACGATGTGACTTTTCATGGTACTGTGGGAGGTATCCAAGGGGGGTCCGGAAGTGTTTTTTCTCTTTTACCTCCACAAAACGCCACGGGGAACTGGATTAAAATTGTCCAGAGGGTGCCGGTTAGGATTTACTTAGACCCTAAAGAAATCAAAGAACATCCTCTCTTTTTGGGTCTTTCAGTTTACACAAAGGTTGATGTGGGAGACACAAACGGCCCAATGCTCGGGACAAGAACTGTCTCGAAGCCCTTGATGAAGACAGATGTTTTTGATGTCTCTTTTGCTGAAATTGATGCTGTTATCAATGAAATTGTCAGAAGTAATTTTGGAATAGAGAAATGACTTATTCTCCTTTGTCAACGGTGTCCTTAATCATCCTGATTATAGGCCTTTCCTTAGGAACATTTATCCAAATTCTAGATACCTCGATTGCAAACGTTGCTGTTCCTTCGATAGCGGGCGATCTTGGAGTGAGCCCACAGGAAGGGACGTGGGTGATTACTTCATTCGCTGTGAGCAATGCGATCATCTTACCTTTAACGGGATGGCTTTCCAATAGATTTGGCGGCCTCCGTTTGTTTATTTGGTCGACAATTTTATTTTCCTTAACATCATTTCTTTGCGGGATAGCTGCCACGTTTCCTCTTCTTGTAGTCGCTCGCGTATTGCAAGGTGCTGTGGCGGGGGCTCTCATTCCTCTGTCGCAAGGGTTGCTATTGATCCATTTTCCTGAAGAGCGAAAAGGGCTTGCTCTGGGGTGTTGGGCGACCGTTGTTGTCGTTGCGCCAGTCCTTGGACCTGTCCTTGGGGGATGGATCACTGACGATTACGGTTGGCCGTGGATTTTTTATATTAACATTCCTATTGGAGTCTTCTCCGCTTTTTTAACATGGAGTATCTTGAAGGGGAGAGACAATTCTTTGGTGAAAACTCCAATTGACGTGATCGGTTTATGCTTTTTAGTGATTGGAGTGGCGTCGTTCCAAATTTTTCTCGATAAAGGGCAAGAATTGGATTGGCTAAACTCCGATTTCATCATTACGCTGATGGCTCTTGCTTTGGTGTTCTTGACGCTCTTCATTGTATGGAGTCTCTATACTGAACATCCTGTCGTGGAGTTTTCTTTCTTTAAAGATCGAAATTTTCGTATTTCGACAGTTTTAAGTGCATTGATCTATCTAGTTTTTTTCGGAACAACGGTACTTGTTCCTCTTTGGCTGCAGACACAACAAGGATACACTCCATTTATGGCAGGGATGGCTGTGATGCCGATTGGATTGATCCCTATTGTTTTATCCCCGGTCCTTGGGCAACTTCTTGGACAGCTCAGCTTGCGTTTACTCAGCGCCCTGAGTTTCTCTATTTTTGCCTATACTTCATTTTGGATGAGTAACTTCACGACGGATGTTTCATTAGAAGAAATTATGATTATCCGTTTTATCCAAGGACTTGGCGTTACTTTTTTCTTTCTTCCCATGCTGACGCTTGCCTTATCTAATATAGAAAAAAAATCTATATCAAGCGCCTCGGGAGTATACAATTTTATTCGTCTTGTCATTGGGGGCGGGGCAGGCACGGCTCTATACGTGACTTTCTGGAGTCGTCGTGAAATTTTACACCATAGTCAGTTAGGTGAGGCTGTTAATCCCTTTAGGCAGGTCACTCAACAGGCTTATGGGGTTATGGAGTCATTGCAAATCCACGGCCAAACACTAACGCAATTTGTCGATGATCTCGTCACTAACCAAGCATCGATGCTGGCCTTTGATGATCTGCTTTGGCTATCCGGTTGGCTATCCCTTTTGGTTATCCCTTTTCTTTTTCTTTGCAAAGAACCGCAACCAAGCACTAATCATATCCATGCGGTAGAATGAGCCTTGGCATAAACCCAAGGCCCAATCGTGTAGGTTATTTTTTTTCAGTCCCTAACAGCCTCAACGAGAGATGTCTATTTATTCGGAAACATCGCTGAGATCACATCAGAGAACACCTGCGTTGCGATTTTTTTTTCGAAGTCGCCCTGCTGCGACATTAAATTATCCATCATTACCCCTGAATTAACCTCCATGATACGCCATTTTTTCTCAGGTTTTGGTTCATCAACCACTTCAACAACATCCGCAGACCCAAAATTAATATTCAGCACCTTCGTGGCCCTAAGAGCCAGATCTATAATATTGGTTAGTGATAAATCCTCAACATCGTCCTCATTTTTGGCTAGATGGACAGCATGACCTCCGAGCAACATGGCTGTTGCTCCCTGCCCTAAGTTAAATTTCCAGAGAAGCCTAATTTTTTCCCCCTCGTCAGGTGTCTTTTGAGAGTCTCTTAAAGAAGGCTCGATATTAACGTTAATGATTTTTCTTCTGCTCTCAGGTAACTCGGCAAGATATTTTTCGATCAGCGCTTGAGTTGTTTTCTCTCCGTCGCCAACAATGTAGGGAGGAATTTTTTCAAAAATAACCTCCGGTACTCCGTTAAGAACAATAACGCGAATTTCTCTTGCAATGGGTTTATACCCGCAAATCACTGCATCCTTTCCTGTAGCAAAGATTTTTTGGATGGCTGCTTCCATGTCTCGTCCGTTTTTCGAATGAATGACATCAACACCGCCGGAGCCATCCTTGGGCTTGCACACTACATCATATCTATGATGTGTGCTGGCATAATGATGTATAGAAGGCCATACCCCTCCAGGGGCAGCCCAGGGACCTAAGGAAGGATTGAGCAATAGGCGAGTGCGAATATGAGGGATTTTGTGAGCTTTCATAATATCGGAAGCCCCGGCCTTGTCGCTTGCCGTCAATCCGCTTCCTAAGGAGTTAAGGGGAAATTTATATCCATAGATAATTTTTTCTTGATCGTCATCTCCAAGTTTTTCACTAAACATATCCCGCAACATGTACAGAAGGATCACTCCTGGACTGTTCCGATCTCTGTAGGAATTTCCGGGGCTGCTGTAGAAACCACTCTTTATTTATGTCCTATGGAGAGCTTAAAAACAAGAGAGATGACCCAACCGTGGGAAGGGCGCAAGCACATGTGGAAGATCGTGTGTGCAGAGGGGCCTGCAATGCTGTATCGTGGGTGGACTAGGCTTTTCACTCGACAAGCCATCACCTGGAGCAACTACTTACTCGTCTACGATCAATTGAGAAGCAGGGTTGTTTTGCTCCGAAATGGAGACCCGGTCACAACGATCGATAAAATTGCGATGAGCGCTTTAACAGGAGCTACAGCGTGTATTGTAAATACCCCTTTTGATATGATTCGAGCCCAAATTCAGAAGTTCGATCCATTACAAGAAAAAAGCATGCTATCAGCATTGCGCAAGGTCTCTAACACACATGGATTAGCCGGTCTGTACCGTAGCTTGCCAACTCGGATTTGTCGATCCACTTGGTATTCTGTCGCGACATTCGCCATCATGGATAGGTTCGATGCTCTCCCTAAGTGGATGAAACTTTAAAACATGTTAACACGTAGACTGTATCGAACGTCATCAAAATCGGCCTCTGTTAAAATAGTTAAAGAATGACGAGTTGCATTATATTGTCTCGACTTTGTACAATTTTGATGCCTTAAACGCGCGAATGATTTGAAGATTTGG
>JBAWZJ010000200.1:0-4074 GCA_037143085.1 Parachlamydiaceae bacterium
AATAAATTTCGACGGATGGGCATTTTTTGCCCTTCCGAGAAATTTATTTAGCTGGAGAAAGCCTCTCTCGGAAGATGAATCAAAAAAATGTACAAAGTCGAGTCTTAACTGATAAATTCCTCTCTTATTTCTCGGCTATAATACCCCATGCAAATCGCCGCGGTCAAACAAAGCATGGATCCAACTAACATCACTCCGGAGGCATGAAAGAAGTAAACTAAAAAACTTCCTATTGCGGGAACAAAACAACCCCTTAAACCTACCGAAAGAACATTAATGCTGCTGTACACAGAACTATCCTCGTTCTTTGCAAAAAGAGGACCGGAAAGATGCCAACTCATCTCACTTCCCGCTTGCATCACTCCATAGAGCAAATATCCACCATAAAGCCAACCCAAATTTGTTTGTGCAGCAAGGAGGCACAAAGGGAAAATAAAAGCTAATAACGTTACAATACTGTTAAATCGGTAAATATTTACCTTATTCATAAAAGTAGCCCATGACGGCGATGTAAGCGCAAAGCCTATCCCCTTACATAAGGTTAAAGCAACAGCGAGCTCTGTATAACTTAGATCTAATCCATCCATAAAAAAAACAGGAAGGGCCGGCTGCATAATAATAAGACCAGATCCCCCAAGCATAAATCCAAGCTGGAACCGGACGTAATCCCGACGACGATTCAATAATTGCCATGCATTTTTCCACGGTTTTGCAATTAGTTCCATTAGAGACAACTGTTGAGGAAAAGAATCCGTACTCTTCATCGATTCACTTTTCTGAGCTATTGGAATACGAGATTTGAAAAAGATAGCGCAAAGGGATATGATAGCCGTTACAGGAAAAATCCACCTCCACGACTGAAAATACGTATCCATGGTCCCTCCCAAAGCAAAAGGAATCACAGCAGCTCCAATATATCCTAAAGCAGAGCTATAAGCAAAAATTCGCTCTCGTGAGACATTCGGTACATTCAGCTTTAGAACTTCCATCCATGCCGGAAAGGTCCCTCTCGATAACATCATGTAAAAGCCAAAAGAAGCGATAAAGAACCATGGATTATCGATGAAGGGAAAAAGGAAAAAAGGAACATGACCTAAAACTCTAGCCCAAATGAGATTGGAAAGAAGACGATCAGGCCGTTTTTCTATGAAAGAACTCCAGTAAACGGAAATGAGGGATACGGCCGGTTTCAGGATAATGATGATCGTAATTTGGAGAGGTGTCGCATGTAAATCCTTATAAAGGATAAACGGAAGCATATTGAATATGGCCCAGAAGGGAGTATTAAGAATACTCGTCCAAACGAAGGCAGCGCGAGTCTTCTGCCAGGCTGCATCGGAGGATGTTACACTTTGGCTCATGATTCCTCAAAATATAAAAAGGGAGTAAAGAAGATCTTTACTCCCTAAAAGCGACTCTAAAAAAGACTAGTGAGACATCGCATGCAAGATAGCTAGCAGCAATAACGCGACGATATTCGTAATTTTAATCATCGGGTTAATTGCAGGACCGGCAGTATCTTTGTATGGATCTCCAACTGTATCGCCTGTAATCGCAGCGTGGTGCGCATCGGAACCTTTTCCGCCATGATGCCCCTCTTCGATAAGTTTTTTAGCGTTATCCCAAGCACCGCCGCCGGATGTCATTGACAATCCAACAAACAGCCCTGTCACAACAACCCCTAAGAGCATCGACCCGACAGCAACGAAAGCGTTTGTCTGACCAGCGAATGCATTGATAAGGAAATAGAGGACAATAGGAGCGCCAACAGGCAGCAATGAAGGAAGAATCATTTCCTTAATAGCAGCTTTTGTTAGAAGGTCGACAGCCTTGCCGTATTCCGGACGAGCCGTCCCTTTCATGATTCCAGGGATTTCTTTAAACTGGCGACGAACTTCAACAACAACAGCACCCGCAGCACGGCCAACAGCCATCATGCTTAAAGCGCCGAAGAGATATGGAAGGAGACCGCCAATAAATAGACCGACGACGACATAAGCGTTTTCCAACACAAACGAACATGGCGTTGCACCAAAATAGAAACGCAGGTCTTCGATAAATGCTGCAAAGAGAACCAAGGAAGCGAAACCGGCAGAACCGATAGCGTAACCTTTCGTTACAGCTTTTGTCGTATTTCCAACAGCATCTAAAGCGTCTGTCGTTTTGCGGACGTCAGCAGGAAGCTTTGCCATTTCGGCAATACCACCGGCATTATCTGTCACAGGACCGTAAGCATCGAGGGCGATGACCATACCAGCAAGTGCCAGCATTGTCGTTGCCGCAACGGCGATTCCGAACAAGTGAGCATTTGTGTAAGAGACAAGGATCCCCACGCAGATAACAACAACAGGTAAAGCTGTTGCTTCCATTGAGATAGCCAATCCTTGAATAATATTTGTGCCGTGACCTGTTGTCGAAGCAAAAGCGATACTCTTTACCGGACGGTGTCTTGTCAATGTGTAGTACTCAGTAATCCACATTAAAAGTCCCGTTACAACAAGACCTGTAAAGGCGCACCAGAGAAGATTGATCCCGGTGAATGTTACCTTATTAACAGTGTAATGTGTATCAAATCCAACAACGCTCTTAGTCACATAAATGATTGCAATCGCAGATAAAACAGCTGTGACAATAAATCCTTTATACAAGGCATTCATAATATTTTTAGTCTTGCCAAGTTTAACAAAGAATGTTCCGATGATAGAAGCGATAATACAGACAGCACCGATCATCAATGGGTAAAGAATCATTGAATCCAATGCTACACCTGTGAAATAGATACCAGCCATCAACATTGTACCGACAATTGTCACTACGTATGTTTCGAACAAGTCAGCAGCCATACCTGCGCAGTCGCCAACGTTGTCACCCACGTTATCTGCGATCACAGCAGGATTGCGTGGATCATCTTCTGGAATACCCGCTTCGATTTTACCAACGAGATCGGCACCGACATCAGCACCTTTCGTGAAAATACCGCCGCCGAGTCTTGCGAAAATAGAGATTAATGAAGCTCCAAAACCCAAAGCGACCAGGGCTTCAAGCGTAGAACGTATTGGTACTGCAAGATGCTGTAACACCATATAATAAATGGTAACTCCAAGGATCCCTAAGCCAACAACCAATAGACCTGTAATAGCCCCAGCTTTGAATGATACATCCAACGCAGCTTGAAGTCCATGACGTGCCGCCTCGGTTGTGCGAACATTGGAACGAACGGAAACGTTCATGCCAATATAACCCGCAATACCAGATAAAATAGCACCGATTAAGAAGCCGATCCCAACGAATTTCCCTAAAAGGAGAGTGAGAAGAGCAAAAATGACAATACCGACACCGGTAATCACTTGATATTGTCTATTAAGGTACGCGCGGGCCCCCTCTTGGATGGCAGCTGCGATTTGTTGCATTTGCTCGGTGCCGGTGCTTAGCGCCAGGATGGAACGGATGCTTACCGCTCCATACAGAAGAGCCAGCACGCCCGAAGCTATGATAAATTCATAAGCGTATGACATGTTTGGTATACCTCATTTGTTACATTGAAGGACTGCCGCCCAATATATATGATCTCGTATAAAATCGCAAAAAGAAAAGGCTAGACTCCTATGGATCCGGAGTTGGGCCTCGCTTTCCTCGCACCGTGTAATGATGGCATAAAGTGTACCAACTCGACTTTGTACAATTTTTAGACGTAGCCTTGAGAGAGGAGCAAGGTATTTTTGCCAAACAATTCTAGTGCTATTTCCCATAAATTCCTTATATTAGCACGGTGTCAAGATTAAATTTTAGAGCTTGGCTAGCGCGAAAGCTCCCGGGGGTGAACGATCGTAAATCACCCAATATTAGCTATATGGGGTTGATTTACGATCGTTCAACCCCGGGGCTTTGATGCAGAAAAAACAGCAAATTCTACCTTAACAACGTACTAGGCTTTTCATTAAACGATCAATATTATACAATCCTAACAATCGTTTGCTACAATTGGCGAAGAAAAGACAAGATTGTCCTGTCTATACTGATTCCAGCTGAAAGTTGGAATTTTTGGCTAGCTTGAAAGCTCCCGCGATTCGATCG
>JBAWZJ010000201.1:0-4038 GCA_037143085.1 Parachlamydiaceae bacterium
CTTTTATCCCGTCCAAGTCAGCTTCCTTCGCAGCTTCGGATAACTCTCTTAGTGTTACCCCTCGAGCATTAGCCGAATGTGGAGGAGTAAGAGGAGGTAAACGTCCTAAATATTGATTATGCTGCCCACCCAATGTTCCGCTTCGAAATTCATCCTCATCCTCATCAACCCTGTACCCCGCAGCGCTGAACTGGGCTATTTCTCTCCCTAACACCCGCAACCTCCCGCCATCCATATCGGTCCAAAGGACGCGATCATCTAGCGTCGGACGACCACTTCTAGACATGTGAACGATAGGCCCTCCATGAGAAGATTCCTTTATGCCAGAAAACCAGATCTTTTTACACGAGTGGATACTTCCTAGCATAGCAATGTCATTAGCAAGTAAATCCCAAGTTCTTTTTTCGTATAAAATACCTCCATTTCCCCCTTTTTCCGAGTTTAAAATCTTACACTCTTTGTGCAAACGCACGACTGTTGGATTTTTATCGTCACGGAGCAAATCTGGACCGAGAACTCTAATTCCTAGGCATTCTCCATCACCTTCTTGTGCTGCAGCATTTTGATATAAGCTAAAATAACGAGAATCGCGATCTTGTTTTTTCTTGTATACGTTAAAAGCCATATCATCGGTTTCTTTAAGTTGCTTAAGTTTTTTATCAACGAGGGGGCTCTCGGAATCATACCCACCTACAGGTGGCTTACCTTTAGGGTTACGAAGTTGAAACAAAGCATCTTGTCGAGTAGGTTCCTTTTGGCAGAAAACGGATGGAACATACTGATCTTTCTCCAACTTGACAACACCCCACAAGTCTTCGCTTTTACCGAATGTATTATCAATTAAATTCATACTCCCCCAAAAAAAATAATATTTAATTATTACTAAATTTAAATTATACCATAAATAGCATTTAAAGTAAATAATAAACACAAACAAACAAATAAACATTAAATTTAATATTCCAGTTAAAATAAAAACAAAATAAAACAAGATTTTTGCGTCATAAGCATTACTGATTAGGATGATTTAACGAGAACGTTAATCGAGCAAGAATAAGAGACAGTTTGGATTTTAAATAAGGCTTAATCAAAAAAATCGCAAGCTGATTCGTATTGATTAAGAGTGAATAACTTGCGATTTTCGATCTGCGAGAATTTTCGCGGAGCTAAAAATACCAAGTTTTGAACGACGTTCGGCATACGTTCAGTATAGAAATGGGTATCGAATAAAATTAATTAAAACAGTTTTCAATGAAAACTAAAACCTTCTTGACCTTTTTCCAGTGCAGCAAAAGTTTCATCTACAGCTCTATTAAATTTAGCATTAAATATTTCTTGTGTTTGATAAGCGGGTAAATCCAATATAGGGCCACACGTGTGACTTATTGGCAAATCTGAATGTTGTTTGGATAAATCAATCTTAATTTCAATTTCTTGTTTACCTAAGGCAAAACTCCCCGTAACAAAAAAAACAAACTTTTTTAGTCGTTCCAGATCCGAATCATCTAGCCACTTGCTCAAAAAAACTTTAAGAGTATTGACAGCCTCTTGAACGTTCGTCAAAGAATTCCAACGCAATCGCTGTTTAATGAGATCTTTATTCAACTCTCCTTGAATATTGACCTGTAACTCTTCTGGACTGAAACTTTCAATTAAATCTTGTTGATCTTGAGTCAAACATTTTTTCATCCCTGACAAAATGTAACTCGCTGCTTTTAATCGATTTATATCTATCGGGTTTTCATCTGAGAGCTGCTCAAGAATATTTTCTCGTAAAACTTTTCTTGTTTCTTGAGTAGAGAAAGCTTTTTCGAAAGATATTGAGAAGTCCCCCAACAGACCGCACACCTTTTCCTGTGTACTTAAATCTAAGTTAGGAACCCCCAAATCTTCATCAAAGGTTAGTTTCATTACATCTAGATCGATATTTTTCAAAATGAGAAACTTCCGAATCTTCTCATTGTCGGGATTAGCAATATTTTTCTTAACTGAAAGTATTTTAAACAAAGTCGGGTCAAAAAACGCTCCTGTTTTAATTATTTCGTAACCGAAAATACAGTGAGCAAATATCATCCCAACAGCTTCGTACAAATCCTGCATATTTGGATCATCATTGACTGAAGGCCAAATTAACCCGTCACTCTGATGATAAGGAAGGGCTGTTTGATCTTCTCCAAATAAAGCAGCAAATAATCTTGAAATAAAATCTCGACTCACTCCTCCAGCATCAATAGTATCAGTATCACCATGCTTGATGAATGGAAAACAACCACTCTCTAATAAAATTTCAGACAATGCCAATAACAAACTTTTGGGGTCCTGAGTAAGCTCTTCTGGACTAAATTTCCATACCTCAGGATTTCCTTCCGGTTTTATCGGATCTATATCTTCTTGACGAAATTCACCAAGTAAATGAAAGCATTCCATGAAACTCAACTCAGCGGTATCTGATAAATCGGGTAGCCGCTCCAAACTAGAGCAGTAGTCACAAATTAGCTTCTCACAAAGCGGTAATCTAGATAACGTCGCTAAAAGCTTACATTGAACGCACTTTAAATATTCACAAACAGGTAAAATCCAAGGTAAAACTTCTAAGTCCTCGCTATAACTGCAATCAATAATTTTACAGCAACGCAATTGAGGTAATACTTGTATCTTTGAATGGGTACATCGAAGGTTTTCACAAAGGGGTAAATTTGGTAATTTTATTAAGCTTCGACATTCATGACAGTCGAGGTGCTTACAGGAAGGCAATGCTGGCAGGTTTATTAGGTTTACACATCCTGAACAATCGAGGAATTCGCAAGACGCCAAGATGTCTACACCCAAGTTCTCCCCACTCTTATCGATAAATAAGAAACGAAGATCGGGACATAGGCGAATCAGATCGACTATAGAAATTTCAGTACTGGCAGAATCTAGAGTACCGAGTAAAGAGAATCCTGAATCAAATCCTGGAGTAGAGCAAGAGGAATCCCCTAATCCTCGCAAGTCGACGTATGTAAGGGCAGGGGCTAAAGCCATTAGATCATTATTCGTAAACCCTTTATCTACTAAAACTTTCAAAGGAATTTTCTTTGCGTTCACAAGAGCCGCTAATTCAACAATTGCACTGGGTCGACTCACCAAAACCTCTTTCAGTCGATCAATAATGTTTTGATCATCCGTTTCTTCAAAGCGTCCGAAGGCTTGTACACGCTCTTCTTTCTGCTTACGAGGATTTAATATCCCTACTGCATTACAGTGAATTTTCGAGTATGGCCCATCTTCACTAAAATTTAAAAATCCACTTCCGCGCTCTTCAAAAAACAGGCTACGCGCTATTTCTGCTATAGGAGAATAGATACCCGAGTGTGGAGTCGATTTTTGTTGAGGGGAAGAAGGATATAGTGATGGAGATGGAGTGAAAGAACGAGATTCGTTAAATTCTATCGGAGCCATAAAGCCTATACATTATTATTTAATAACAAGATTAATTCTAAACAAACTTACTTTTAAAATCAAACAAAAAGACAATTATTAATTGTTATATACAATCTATTTGTTTTTTTATCTTTATTATACCTAACGAGATTCAGAAGTTGGCATTTCTAGCTGCGCGAAAACTCCCGGAGCTTTGAAGCAGCTAAAAATCCAACTTTCAACAAGAAGCAGTATAGACTCGGTGAACAAAGAGAGAGAAGTACCGAACATGATTCAAAAATTGATATTTCTAGCTACCTGGAAACCCCGGCAGATTGAACATCGTATTTTCGAATCATGTTCGGTATAACGGATTAAAAATCAGCTTTTCCTGGATAACGAGGAAATGGAATGACATCGCGAATATTTTCCATACCAGTCGCAAACTGAACCAAACGTTCAAAACCAACCCCATATCCTGCATGAGGCACGGAACCATATTTACGCAGCTCCAGGTACCACCAGTAATCTTCCGGCTTCAGATTGTTTTCCTTCATTTTTGCTGTCAGCACATCCAACCGTTCCTCACGCTGGCTGCCGCCGGAGTGACGGCGCATGAGGTCGAAGTACAGTCTG
>JBAWZJ010000202.1:0-4031 GCA_037143085.1 Parachlamydiaceae bacterium
TTGTTTTTCGTGCCGCAATTGTTTTGACGGTCTCTCAGTTTCTTGACACCGTATTATTTACGTTTGTCGGACTTTATGGTCTTGTTTCCTCGATGTTTGACATCATTTTTCTTAGCTTTTCCATAAAACTCCTTGTTATCTTCCTCAATACCTCAGTTATTAAGTGGGTAAAAGTATGAGCTATTTCCGTTTCGAATTGATCCACCGTTCAAAAAAGTCACGGGCAAGGGTCGGACGGATCCACACGCCACACGGTGTTATTGATACCCCTAATTTTGTTGCTGTTGGAACGAATGGAACGGTTAAAGCTCTGGACAATACCGCCTTGCACGATGCGGGCCTACAGTTAATGTTCTGCAATACGTATCATCTCATGCTTCAGCCTGGGACCGAAATCATCCGTCAAGCTGGAGGCCTTCACAAATTTATTAACCGGAAACTCCCAATCATTACCGACTCTGGGGGGTTTCAGGTATTTAGCCTTGCTTACGGTTCTGTTGCTAGTGAACTCAAAGGTCGTGGGACAAAAAAGGCAGAAGGCTCTGTATTGAAAATCACAGAGGAAGGGGTCTTGTTTCGTTCTTACCGAGATGGCGCTAAGGTGTTATTGACACCTGAGAGCTCAATACAAGCGCAAAAAGACCTTGGTGCAGATATCATCATTCCTTTCGACGAATTACCTCCTTACCATATTGTTGAAGGAGCTTTGAAACAGTCTCTTGATCGGACGCACCGTTGGGAAAAGCGGTCGTTAGACAAACACATGGAAAACCCTCAATCCCAGGCGATGTATGCTGTCATTCATGGCGGTATCAATCCGGATTTTCGAAAAACAAGTTGTGATTTTTTGACTAATTTGCCCTTTGACGGGTTTGCTGTTGGGGGAAGCCTCGGAAAAAATAGAGAGGAGATGCATGAGCTTCTCAAATACACATTTCCATTGTTGCCTGAGGATAAACCAAACCATCTGTTGGGTATTGGAGATCTCCCATCGATAGAGCAATCGATACCCCTTGGTGTCGACACCTTTGACAGTTCTTATCCCACCCGTGCAGCCCGTCATGGTGTTGTGTTGACGAGGCAGGGGGGGCTTAATGTGACGAAGGGAGAAAATTCAGTCAAGTTTGGACCCATTGAAGAGGGGTGTTCCTGTCCAGCATGTGCGCAATTTTCTTTAGCTTATATTCATCATCTCTTTAAAGCACGGGAGATGACAGCAATGTGTCTAGCTACAATTCATAATATCCACTACATGGTCGATCTAATGAAGCGGTATCGAGAAAAAATCATTGAGGGATTGATTTAGTCCGTTTTGCGTGTTTTTTGCCTTTCTTTGTGCCTTGCGTCTTCGCTCTTTTGTGTTGAATATTTGATTGTTTTTAATAAAAACTGTTTTAATCTTCTCTAATTAACACAATCTTAATAATTTTAGTTTAAAATAGTGTTTTATATTAAAATTATTTGAGGTTTTATGGTTAGTTCAGTCAGCAATTTAAGTCTGGTGCCAGCTACAACTTACGATATCCTGGCTAAAGATCCTTCTTTTGGTTCAAAAGTCTCTCTTTGTGCAAGGCAGACCCTCGATTCGTTTAAAAATTTGCTAGAAAAAGCTGATAGTTCCTTTAAAACATTGAAATTTGCTTGTATTGCTGCGGTTCCCTTCGCTATCGGAAGTACTGTCCGCGCCATACGGTCTTTCAAAGGAGCCTCTACCAGTGAAAAAATCGATGCTTCCTTGCAGATTGTCTCTGCTACTGGAGTTGTTGTTGGAGTGACCTCCTCCATTGCGGAAGGTCTTGTGGGAGTCGGTAAAGTGGCTGCTAAAGAAATTATTTGGGCTACCCCTTTAGCTATCGTTGGTGCTGCGCTAGGGTGTGCTGACATTGCCTTATCGGCAAAACATTTGATTGAGGGGTATAAATTCTCGAAGGCATTTCATCGTGCTGTAGGCGATAGTTCCCCGGAGAACTACAAAGAAGTTGTTGAACTCATAAAGTATAATCAAGAAAGCAAAAAAAGTTTTATAAGAAAATATTTGGGTGTTGACGCAGTCAAATTGATCGGTAATTTAGAGAAAATTGAAGAAGAAGGCGATTCGGCAAAAATGAAGTCTGCAATAAAAATGTTGGCAGATCGACTGACCTTTGATAGGAAATCGCAAGCGCTTAGCCTCCTGACAAGTGTTGTCAGTGTTATCGCCTTCGGTTTGTTGTTTTCTCCTGCTGCTCCGTTAGGGTTTGCGTTGCTAGCTCTTTCTACAGTCTCTTCTGTCAGCAATCTTGTAATGAAAACTTTCAGCACAAAAGATTTTAAAGACAAGCTTCAGGAGATGTCAATAACCTCTTCTTGAATCTTCTTGCGATAAAGCAGAGCTTTATCGCTTTCGCCTGTACAATAATAAAACAGTTCAAGCTGTCTGTAAAGCTGCCGTCTTTCCCACAGGAAGGAGCGATCTATCCATTCTTGTTTGTCGACGATTTTTCCTTTAAAATAGTGGCTGAAAAGGGTCCATGTTCTGGGATAATTTACTTCAAAGACAGCTAGAAAATGGATTGAAGCGATTTCTTTTCCTTCGGTAACATCAAGCCAGCATCCATAGAGGAAGTGAAGAATACTTGTTTCTTGACTCAGTAGCTCTAGAGGATATTCATTGAGAAGCTCTCCAGCATGCTCCCAATTTTTTTCGGCCAACGAAGCCCATATTTCACAGCAGTAGATGGAAAGTCTCCCTTCTAGCGATACAGGCCACTCCCTGACCTTATTGAAAATCTTGTGAACGAGGGATGTTTTTTGCTGATCGATGGCTTTTTCCATTAAAAAAATAGTCACCCGTTCAATATCGGTTGATTGAACCGAAGGGGATTGGTCTTCCAACATCTGTATTGCCGATTCTAAGGATCCTTCACATGCCATCAGAATGATATCTAACAAACGGATTTTTGCTGATGCTTCGTATTTGGGAATGGCGATTACCTGATCCCATTTGTTTTTCGCTAATTCCCAGCATCCGAGTTCAATCAGACAGAATAGAGCGTTAACAATCTGGACGGAATAGTCGTCATCGCCTTCTTTTTCTATGAGTTCGTCGATAATTTCGGAAAGGGTATATGGACGTGCTAGCCAAAAGGCTAATTTCGTGGCTAAGCGGAAATGTTCTGATTTGGCGGAAGGTTCCCTCTCGATAAAGAAGAGAGGTTCCCAATGCCTTTCCAGGCTTCGCAGGAGTTTTACCGTATTAGCTGTGGACGCTACAGCTGGAAGGTACCTGACGACAAGCAAGATGAAATTAAATGTAGCCTTCCGGCTATGGCGTGAGCTGTCATGCATCCGGTAGACAATCTGTTCTTCTAAAATTGGAAGCAGTGGGTGGCGAGGGTAGCGACGATATGCCAGTTCGAAGCATTTGGCTTCTTCTTCAAAATCACCGAGTGATTGGTAGACAAGCGCTTTTCCCAAGTACTCTAAAGGAGCTCCAGGTGTTTTGTGCAGTTTATGAAATTCTTGTTGTGCGAGATCGTAGATCTCCTCTTTTGCTTTTAGATCTTGCGTGTTGTTTGCTTGCTCGAGTAGCGTGATGCCCGCGCGGAACATCGCTTCCCGCCCTTCCGCTCTTCCTGGAAATGAGTAACCGATACGTCGATATTCGTTTAAAGCCGTCGCATAGTCGTTGTGGGCAAGGAAGGCGTCGGGGACAGCCAGGCAGTTAACTGTGACGTTGTGGCTACCGACAGAGATGCATAAATCTTTGATCGACAGGTCATCATCGCGTAGAAGTAGTCCTACGTGCGTTCCCGTCAGAGGCATGTGGCTGATGTAGGAAAATTTCAGTACATCTTCGATATACACGTGGATATTATTTTCTATTTTCTCCACCCTGACATTTTGCCATTTGTGCCGTTTTAGGAAAACATCAGGGGCAGCCAACACCTCAACGGTAGACCTTAGGAGTTTTGTTGAGCGATTAACTTCTGTTCCAAGCCATAGGCAGTAGCCGTCGTTGATATGTCTTCTTTCGGCCGCTTCGGGGACAC
>JBAWZJ010000203.1:0-3995 GCA_037143085.1 Parachlamydiaceae bacterium
CTTTGGAAAATAAAGATATACCGAAGCATATGCAAAAATTGGAGTTTTTAGCTTTGGCAAAGTTTTAATTTCTCATTTTGAACTATGAGGAATATATATCTAATCTTGTGGAGGTCGAATGAGCTTTTTCTTAAATATGGTGCTGCTTAGCTGTATCTGTTTCGAATGTGCATATGCGAAAACGGATGTGCGTTCCTATTCGTTTTTAGATAATCTGGCACAGAGTGCCGGAACAGATAAAAGTTCTTTGTGGCATAACTATACAAAGCTGTATGCAAAACTTTTTGCTAGTTTCAAAAATAATAAAATTAAATTTCTGGAAATAGGAATCTCGGAAGGAAACTCCGTTGAGTTGTGGGAGCGATACTTCCCTAAAGCTGAAATGCATTTTATCGATATTTCCTCTGCAGCGATTAAATACCAGCCAGTACGTGCGCAGTATCATTTTTTAGACCAGTCAAATTCCATAGAACTTAAAAGCTTCATAGATAAAGTTGGAGGCGATTTTGATGTCATCATTGATGATGGAGGCCACACGATGGAACAACAAAAAGTAAGCTTTAACGTTCTCTTTCCTTACGTTAAAAGCGGAGGAATGTATATTATTGAAGACTTGTCAACCTCCTATTGGGCATCTTATGGAGGAGGTCCCGGTGAGAAGGGAGCCCCGGAGCTTGGGGTGGACACAACGACAGAGATGCTGAAGCAGATGATCGATGATGTTAATTATACTGGAGGAAAAATGTCTTGTGCCGACTTCAATAAGGTACCTAAGGAAATTGTTGATCAAATGACATACAACCAGGCGCATATTGAATCTATCCATTTTTATAGCAATATTTGCGTCATTTTTAAACGGTAGAGGGGAGCATGAAGGTTGAACCTACAGAAATTTCAGATGTTGTAGTCATTGAACCAAAAATTTTTGGCGATGACCGAGGTTTTTTTTACGAAAGTTTTAATCGAAAAACATTTGCCGATATCGTTGGGATAAAAGATGTATTTGTTCAGGACAATCACTCACGGTCGATAAAGAAAACGTTGAGAGGCCTTCACTATCAACTCATCCAACCGCAAGGAAAGCTTGTCAGGGTTGTGTTAGGAGAAGTTTATGATGTTGTTGTCGATATCCGCAAAAGCTCTCCTACCTTTGGAAAATCGGTGGGAGTCCATCTTTCGGCTTCCAATAAAAAAATGCTCTGGGTTCCTAAGGGATTTGCTCATGGATTCCTTGTGTTGTCTGATGTAGCAGAATTCGTTTATAAAACTACCGATTTTTATCATCCGGCTTCAGAGAGGACTATTTGTTGGAATGACCCCGACTTGCATATTGAGTGGCCTATTGTCGATGGTACCCCGTTGATTTCCCTTAAGGATAGTCAAGGGGTATTGTTGAAAGAAGCAGAGGTTTTTTCGTGAAGAAGATCTTAATTACGGGAAAGGATGGGCAGGTAGGCTGGGAATTGCGAGATCTGCTGTCTTCAATAGGCACCGTTTATGCATATGGTAGAGAAGAGATGGATCTTCAAGATCCAAACCGTATTCGCAAGGTAATGCGAGAGGTTAAACCGGATATTGTGGTCAATGCTGCAGCCTATACGGCTGTAGATAGGGCGGAGAACGATCAGGAAACAGCTATGGCGATTAATGGCAACGCTGTTGGTATTCTTGCCGAGGAATCAAAAAAAAACCGAAGTTTGTTAATCCACTATTCAACCGATTATGTTTTTGATGGGATGAAGTCCTTACCATATTGCGAAGATGATCAACCGAACCCTCTTAATATCTATGGAAAAAGCAAGTTGGAAGGAGAAAAGGCTATCTTGGCAGTCGGTGGAAGCCATCTGATTCTGCGTACTAGCTGGGTTTATGGACTGAGAGGAAAAAACTTTTTATTGACGATGCTGAAGTTGGGGAAAGAACATAAGTCTTTACGCATCGTTGGAGATCAAATTGGAGCCCCTACATGGAGTCGCCTTTTAGCCGAGAAGACAGCGGAGATTTTGCGTACCTCCATAGACAGAAAAAATGAAGCTGAACTTAAAGGCGTTTACCACATATCCTCAGCCGGTTCGACTTCGTGGTTTGAGTTTGCTCGGGCTATTTTCGATCTATCCCTGCAGGAAAAACCTGCGCTGACAAAAATAACATCTATCGATTATCCGACACCGGCAACGCGCCCTCAATTTTCAGTATTATCTAACGATAAGATTCGTAAAGAATTTGATCTTGAGATGCCGGACTGGAAAGAAAGTCTTGAATGTTGTCTCAAGGTTAATTTAGGGACTATACAAAGTTGACCTGTACATTTGGGTTATGTCAAAACCCCGAGGTCAAAACGATCGGAAATAACCCAATATTATAATATAGGGCAGTTTTTGATCGTTCAACTGCGGAAGTTTTCGTTCAATCCAAATGTACAAGTTAATTTTTAACAGTGCTATCGGTCCTTGCTCTTTTTTCTAAAATTGTTATAGTGATGATTTATTGACTTATACTGCTCATAGTTCAAAATTCTCATTTTGAGCAGTATATACTGCTTCTTGTTGAAAGTTGGACTTTTTAGCTGCGCGAAAATCTCCGGGGTTTTGACGCGCTAGAAATGCCAACTTTTGAATGTCGCTAAGTTTATGTAAGGTGAGTTATTGCGCAAAAAAAGTGATGTGGTATGAACGATAAAGAGTTTGAAAATAATGGTGATGATGAAAAGTTGCCGGAACGCCCGTTAGAGTGTGGTGAATGTAAAAAGCCAATTACCGTTTGTTACACCGAGATTGTCGGAGGCAACGTTTCTCGCACCAGCATGTGTGCGGATTGCCCTGAACTTCATCGGCGTCTTTGCGGCATTCCTAATGATCGTGTGGGAGCTATTCAGGAGGATACAACATCGGGGCTTGCATGTGGAAATTGTGGAACGTCTCTTAAGTCCGTCAGAATGGGTGTTCCTCTCGGGTGTGGTGTTTGTTACGACGTTTTTGAGAACATCCTTCTAGGAGAGCTACTTTCTGCAGAGAAAATTCCTGAACGCTTGGGAACGGCAAGCAAATTGGCGCCAATACATATTGGACGGGCACCAGGGCAGACGCAAAAAATGAACCCTTCTCTTAGACTCTTAGCTCTCAATGAAGCTCTTAATGAGACGCTAAAGAAAGAAGACTATGAACAGGCTGCGCTGCTCCGCGATCAAATTAAGGCGATAACAGAGGGTAAAGAGAAATTAGATGAAGAAAAATGATGAATCCAACCCTATAGTATTTCAGCAGAAGCCGTGGAGTGGCAATAGCAACTCTGCGTGGCTAGTTTCAACGATGGAATTGCGCCGGAATATTGAAAAATTTAAGTTTCCCGGGAAGCTCGAAAGTGACAGAAAACAACAAATCATGTCGCTTATTACGGACGGATTTTTGTCTAAAGATGTTTATAGCTCTGTAGGACTTCTCAATCCGGCAGTTGTTAAATTAGGAGAGATGTCATCTTTAGAGAAAGAATTTCTTATGGAACATTTCCTTTCTTCGCAAAGTTATCAACAGTCAAATGAAGGGGAAGGACTCATTCTTGATCAAACAGGAGAGTTTCTTGCAACGTTGAATGTGAGAGATCATCTCAGCCTTCAACTCATTGATTGTAAAGGTGAATTAGAGCAAGTGTGGAATCGTCTTGTAAAAATGGAAACAAATTTGGGAAAGACGATGAATTACGCGTACTCTCCGAAATTTGGGTTTTTAACAGCAGATCCTGCTCAGTGTGGAACAGCGCTCCTTGTGACCGTTTATTTGCAACTGAGCGGATTAATCCATCTTGGAAAAATTGATGAAGTTTTAGATAAACTTGCAGATACCTCTCTCCTTATTTCCGGTATTCAGGGAGATCCCAATGAGATTATTGGCGATGTGTTGATGGTTCAAAACAATTACACATTGGGAGTTAATGAAGAGAATATTATTTCGTCATTGCACAGCTTTACAACAAAAATTCTTTCTGAGGAAATAAGCGCG
>JBAWZJ010000204.1:0-3975 GCA_037143085.1 Parachlamydiaceae bacterium
TAAAACAAAGGGTTTTAGGTGCATTTGAAAAAAAGATTTCGTAAACTATGCGCAATAGTTCAGTAAGAACGCCTTCCCCCATTGATGGGGGAAGGTGCCCGACAGGGCGGATGGTGCGCCGGGCACGGCGCAAATGTAGGCGGTGAAAGTCCGCTGTGGGCTGACTCAAACTGGTCCACTAGCCGCGAGCAAGGGTGTCCATCGTGAGGTGGGATCTGAAGGAAGCTTAAGGCAAAATAAGGCAGTAACGAACAGAAACTGGATTGTAGGCTGTTATGACTGGGTAACCTAGCCATAGATAGAATAACCCGCGTTTGAGCGAAAGTGCATAGCAGTATATTCAGTACGGCCTTAGGAAGGATTTGCGTCTTACCCCGGGAGGCCTTGTGTTCTGCTAACAGAGTTAGCTAGATAACCAGAGATGGTTGTCGATGGGATACAAGGAGTCAGCAGAAGGCATATTAGCACGGTGTTGTACACACGGTGTGAAGGCCTGAATTAACTAAGTTAAGGAGTATCAAGCGTTGGGTCACGGATATGGAGCAGCAGAAAAGCGATGAGTAGAGTAATCATCACCCACGGTGAGTGCGGTAAAGGTGGAACTGGCACTGCAACATGCGAGGGGCGACAAGTATCTGTGGAGTCAACGGCGAAGGAAACCTTAGCGCAAAATCTAATGGAGGTTGTTTGTAGTAAGGACAACCTGAACCGCGCCTACAAGCGGGTTAAGTCGAATAAAGGAGCTCCTGGCATTGACGGAATGAGCGTTGAAGACCTTGGGTCCTATATCAAAATCCATAAGGAGGAGATCATCTCTTCGCTACTGGCAGGTCGCTACCAACCTCAGGCAGTAAAAGGTGTAGAAATACCGAAGCCAAAGGGAGGGACACGGCAACTTGGTATACCGACAGTATTGGACCGATTGGTACAACAAGCTATCCATCAGGTACTGGAACCGCTATTTGAGCCTGGATTTTCGGATTCAAGCTATGGATTCAGACCAAAACGAGGGGCTCACCAAGCTCTAAAGGCTGCGAGTGAATATGTTGCCTCGGGGAAAAGCTGGGTCGTCGATATCGATTTGGCGAAATATTTTGATCAGGTAAACCATGATATTTTGATGTCTCGACTGGCACGAGTTGTAGGTGATAAGGTGCTGTTGAAACTGATAAGACGGTTTCTACAGGCGGGTATGATGTGTAACGGTGTAGTGATGGAACGACAAGCAGGGACGCCACAAGGCGGACCGCTGTCTCCATTCTTATCGAACATCATGCTTAATGAGTTGGATTGGGAGCTTACGAAACGAGGACATGCGTTTTGTCGATATGCTGATGACTGCAACATTTATGTTGGCAGTGAACAGGCCGGTAAGCGCGTAATGGAATCGGTGAAGCAGTTCCTGGGCTCGGTACTTAAGTTGCAAATTAATGAAACGAAAAGTGCCGTGGCTTTGGTAAACGAAAGGCAATTTCTGGGATATAAAATTGGGTTGAATGGATGGTTATCGGTGTCTGATGATTCGTTGAAACGAATGAAAGACAAAGTCCGTCAGTTAACCAAAGGAAATCGTGGGGTGAGTCTTGAGTCAGTGATATTTTCACTGAACGAATACCTTCCAGGTTGGCTACAATACTTCTCAAAGATAAAAGGTATTAGTCTATTGAGAGATTTGGACAGCTGGATTAGGCGACGCTTACGTTGCTATCGATTGAAACAACGGAAACGTAAGTGGCCAATAGCAAAGTACCTTATGATGTTAGGAGTGAGCAAGTCGAACGCTTGGCTACTAGCAACATCTGAGAAAAGCTGGTGGCGCAAGTCGCATAATCCAATCATTAATTCGGCAATGCCGAATAGTTGGTTTGATAAATTAGATTTATTTAGCCTGTACAATAAGGCTAAGGCGTTAAACACTTAGTTGAAACCGCCGTATGCGACATCGCACGTACGGTGGTGTGAGAGGACGGGGACCGTAAGGCCCCTCCTACTCGATAGGGTAGATCATTCATGGGCATCGGTGTAGCACGGAAGCTTCGTCAAACCAACACTGTTCCGGAGGTTAAGCTTTGGCAATACCTACGAAATAGACGATTTATGGGGCTAAAATTTAGGAGGCAATATCCAGTAGGTCCATACGTTGTTGATTTTGTGTGCTTAAGCCACAAACTGGTTATTGAATTAGATGGTGGGCAACACGCGGAACAACTTGATTATGACAATAAACGTACGAAATATTTAGAGCATTTTGGTTTTAGCGTCTTAAGATTTTGGAATACAGATGTTTTTTTTCAGTTTGATGCTCTGCTAGAACAAATGTGCCAGTGCATAGATGTTTGATCTACCCTCATCCGCCCTGTCGGGCACCTTCTCCCAACATTGGGAGAAGGCGTTCTTACATTTCATCAGCGTAACGTTGAGGGATCAATGGGTTTTATCAGGAAGCATTTATCAGCAGATGGTTTGCATAAAATAGTGAAGCACAGCTTGCTTCAAGAACAATTTAAAGTGATTAAAAATTCAGAATACAGTTGGCAAGACTGCATCATGTCAGGGCTTGCTGTTTTTGGATTTAAAATGCCGTCGTTACTTCAATTTGAAAAAGATAAAGCGTCTGAGCCCTGGATACGACGTAATTTGCATACCTTGTATGGCGTTGAGAAAGCCCCCAGCGATACATGCATGCGTGAGCGATTGGATATTGTGTCGCCACGCCAGTTAAGGCGGCCGTTTAAAAAGATTTTTGCTTATTTACAACGAGGTAAAGCACTAGAGTCATACCGTTATTTGAATGGTCATTACATATTTTCATTGGATGGGACAGGCCAGTTCTCATCAGAAAAGGTGCATTGCGAATGTTGTTGTGAAAAACACCATAGGAGCGGCCGTATAGAATATTATCATCACATGTTAGGGGCTGTGCTTGTTCACCCTGATCACCGTGAAGTGATTCCTTTAGCACCAGAACCGATTGTTAAAGGTGATGGTGACACGAAAAATGACTGCGAAAGAAATGCGGCAAAACGCTTACTGTCTGATTTACGTCGAGAACATCCTCATCTTAAAGTACTTATTGTTGAAGACGGGTTAGCCTCCAATTTCCCTCATTTATCACTGCTCGACTCGTTAAATATGCAGTATATCATTGGCGTTAAACCTGGCGATCACAAATATCTCTTTGATTGGATTAAAGACTCGAAGCCGATGGTACATCAATACACGGATGATGCCGGCACGCAGCATAAGTTTCATGCCTATACTGAGGTGCCGTTAAATGATGCCCATTACGATTATCGTGTGAACGTTCTGGAATATTGGGAAACTAAAAAAGAGGGGCGCAAGCAACATTTTAGTTGGGTCACAAAGCTGTCTTTAACATCAGACAATGTCTATGAAGTCATGCGTGCTGGGCGCGCTCGATGGAAAATCGAGAATGAAACGTTCAATACACTCAAAAATCAGGGTTACAATTTTGGGCATAATTATGGTCATGGTTATAAAAATTTATGCTCTGTGATGACCATGCTCATGATGCTTGCTTTTTTAATCGACCAAGTGCAGCAATTATGTTGTAAAGTTTATCAGAAGGCACGTAAACATGTCGGCACGTTGCGTGCTTTATTTGAGAAAGTGCGCAATCGCATTGATATTGGTGTCTGGGAAAGCTGGCGTCATTTGTATACTTTTATTGGTGACCCAAGTTCTAGACCACCTCCGATTGGAAGTGGGTGGTTAATTGCTTAATTTTGAGCGGATAAAAATAGTTCGTTCTTGGTTTTTATTGCCTGTAGCTGCTCTTTTAATAGAAAAGGGACGGATATTCTTTGGTTTGAAAAGGGAATTTAAGTGATGTCAAAATCTTCCTTGATTAAATTTAAAACATACCTGTGTTTTTTAGACTGGCATACGATTTAAGCGGGAATCGCTGTCGAGTAGCCGAGCGGCCTGTGAATGAATCGAACTTCCGTGTACAAT
>JBAWZJ010000205.1:0-3967 GCA_037143085.1 Parachlamydiaceae bacterium
AAATTACGTAGAGCTTTGTCCCAGGAGTACGTCACTTTTTCGTTAAGATCCTTGTCGTGCCGCACTTGAATGCTGATATAAGGGAATTTGTGTTGGTTGTCGAGATTGCGTCCCTCTCTGATATTGAAAATTTTAATGAAAATTTCCTTGTTGAACCATGGCCGAACTGATACGTCGGTATTCTCCTTTTCGTAACGCTGAAATTCCTCGTATTCTTTCTTTCCTCGGTAAAAAGGAGCTTTTTTATAAAATTGCTGAATCACTGTAATGATTTTTTCTGGCTCCATTTCCATCCCAACGACGTAGAAAGACATTTCGGCGCCGACCATATGTTTGGAGTATTGGTTTGAGGGGGAGTAATCTACGTAAGCGTTGTGCTCGGGACATCGGTGGCCTGATGTGATAACGACTTTTTTCTTCGTTTCATTCTGGATATAATTGGCAAGGTCTATAAGGATCGGATAAACGAATTCTTTTCCATCCCGCAGTGGAAGACCATGTTTCTCTATTCCGTTGCAATCGTAAAAATATTTCATTTCTCCATTTTGCTCCACGGATCTAGAAGGGTTAAGGCTGTTCCCTTTGCAGCGGAAATGTTCCTTATTGATCAGTCGATGGAGCTCTCCCTTGTTTTGATCCCAAGAGTAGGTCGGTGGTGCCATCTTTAGTGGTGGAGGAGTGATGAAAAAAGATTCGTTGTGACGCCGATAGATGTATTCCCCTTTTTGATTCCGTGTGTTTTTCCCTGAAAAATTATCATCGGAAGAGGAGCATCCAGTGATGAAGAGTGCGAGGATCGACCATGTCATTAGCTTATATCGAATACTCATTACATCACATCTGTTGGATAGTTTACATGCACGAGAAAAAGGCCATGCGGGGGCGCCGCTTTTCCCGCTTTCTTCCGGTCTTTTGCTGCAAACATTGCTTTTACATCTTCTATCGAATATTTTCCAGCAGCGGTTTCTAGGAGAGTTCCAACGATATTTCGCACCATCTTGTATAGAAAGCCGTTAGCTTCAAATTCTAAACGAATCCCCCCCGGTTGATCGACAACATCTAAGCGGAATAGTGTTCTGACAGGATCTTTTGAGACGCTTCCTTGGTGTGATTCATTAGCGAAAGAAGTGAAGTCGTGGGTGCCGACAAATAATTTTGAGCATTCTTTTAAGATATTGACATCGATTTTCTCTCTTACGTGAAATCGATAAAGACGATGAAACGGGTCTGCAATGAGTTCTAAGTGAATATGATAGTGGTAGGTCTTCCCCTTAGGACTGTATTGAGCATGGAAATTTGGGGAGACTTCAACGATGTTATTGATTCGAATGTCGGCGGGTAACATAGCGTTAAGAGAACCCATAAGGCGGTAAACATCGATAGGGTCATTGACGCGGAAATGAGCCACTTGACCTCGAGCATGCACCCCAGCGTCAGTCCTTCCTGAAGCTATGATGGTGATTTCATTTCGCAAAATGACATGCATTGCCTTCTGAATAACTTCTTGGATGGAGACCCCATTTGGTTGGATCTGCCAGCCGTGATAATTAGTTCCGTCATATGCTATCGATAATTTATAGGTATGCATATTCATCTTTGCTGCAATAAAACGTTTGCAATAGCCAAATCTTTAGGTGTCGTTAATTTGAAATTCATGTGAGATCCTTCCACTAATTTCACTTTTTTGTTGATCAGTTCTGCCAATGATACATCATCGGAAACGGTAATGTCATTTTTTTGTGCATAGGCAAAACCTTCAGCAAGGATTGTTCTGTGGAGCACTTGTGGCGTCTGAATTTCCCATATGAAATTGCGGTCCGGGGTGCTTTCAACAAAATTGTCTGCAGTGCCTTTTTTAATGGTGAAGGTGATAGGCATCCCAACAGTAGCAGCACCCCATTCTTCTCCGGCTTTGAGCGTGCTTAGAACAATTTCGTTGTTTATAAAGGGGCGAGCGGCGTCATGGATGCAGATGATCTCATTTGATGGATCGGTCTTCAAAAAGCCATTGTAGACAGAGTCTTGACGTCTATTTCCCGGCTCAGCAAAACGTATGTTTTTGCAGGAGTCGAATATCCCTCTGTATTCTGGAAGACAAACGACGATAACTTCTGTAATTTGCGGTATCCCTAGGAACACATCAAGGCTGTGGCGGACGACAGGTTTGTCTCCAAGTATAAGAAACTGTTTTGGCAGAGACGCTTCCATCCGGGAGCCGACCCCTCCAGCTAAAAGAATTAAGCTAATTTTTTTTCTTTGCACGATTTTTTGCCTAGTGTTAGTAAAAGTATCTCGGGAGGCGAAAACCAACGAAAGGAGAGAACGCCCCCTAACCCTCTATTGATGTATACTGTCTTATTATCATTTTGGATCAACCCTTTTTTAAGCTTCATGTTTTCCAGAAGAGTGAATTTTTTCCAAAACCACGGGAGATTCACTTGCCCTCCATGAGTGTGTCCTGAAAGGATAATGTCCCCTGGATATGTTTTTAGAAGGGGAGATCCGTCCGGATTATGAAGTAAAATGATACCTGGATAATTTTTGTCATAACTGTGAAAAGCCTGTTCTGGAAGGCACTTTCCAGACGAATATTCTCCAAGTCCACAGATGTTGAGTTTTGTTCCTTTTATTGGGATCGTTTCTGTCTGGTTATGCAACAACTTGAAAGGTGTTTTTTTTAATAAAATTAATAATTCTTCATTTAAAGGAACTCTCTTTGCTTGATCCGTTGTGAACCCTGTGATGAGTTTTGTCGAGAGCAATCGGGTAAAAGCACTTAATAGAGATGAAGAGGGGGGAGAGACAATGTCATAGTCTCCTTGTTTATTAATGGATATTCCTGAGCTGTAGTCATGATTGCCTAGAATAGCATAACAGCCGTATCGAGCATGGAAGCGGTTGAGAAAGATCTCTAATTTCTTTTTGTTAGTCAACTTGCCATAACACAAGAAATCTCCAGTGAAAACAATCAAGTCTGGATTAAGGTTTTTTGCTTTTTTTACTAATCGGTCCAGAAAGTGAGAAGAAATGTGGGAAGAAAAATGAAGATCGCTGATTTGTAAAATCTTCAATCCTTCCAAGTCGTCGGGAAGTTGTGGAATGTCGAGGTTTAATTTTGTTGTACAAATTAGATTGGGTTCGATAAATCGGGGCCAGATTCCGATAATGGAACTGATGCAGAAGAGATTCCACAAAAAGGATAGTGCGCGCTTCGGAGAAGCTTCTGTTATGTCAGTTGTCTTCATAAAGAGGGGAATTGTAGCGTAAAAAAGATAAGAAAGAAACAGAAAACAAAGAGGCAGCGAAGGTCAGATGGCTAAACCCTCGCTGCAGAAAAGACTAGCGATGAGCTAATTCTGGCTCTTTCAAATGTTTCGAAATTTTGCTTGTCATTTTGAACATATCAATCGCTTGAGTTGAACCTAGTACTTTTGCTAATTTTTGGTCTGGCTCGATATTACGCTTGTTGTCTTTAGCTTGGAGTTTGTGTTTTTTTATGTAATCCCACAATTTTTTTGTCACTTCGGTGCGGGCCATTGGACCTTGACCAACGATTTCTGCAAGTGCTTCGCTCACTTGAACAGGCTTCATAAATGCTGAGTTTTTCTTTTCTTTGCTCATGATTTCTCCTTGATGTTGTTTAAAGTAGCTTTAAAGGTGGTCTCTGACCTACCTATCTGTAATTTTCTTTGTTCTGTTGTTGTTTCCTGTCAGAGTAAGCTCACTCGTAGAGGAACACAGCTCGTTACACTAAGATCCCTTTTTATCGTTGATAGGATATTATAGTCAAAGCAATTTTATTCAGTATCTCCACTTTATACCGAATGTAATTCAAAATTTGGCATTTCTAGCGAGTCAACACCTCTGGCATTTTCGCGATGCTGGTTCCAGTTGAAAGTTGGAATTTTTAACTCACCTTACGCAAACGGAGCAACATTTCGGCCGAGCCAAAGCCTCGGGGTCGAGC
>JBAWZJ010000206.1:0-3957 GCA_037143085.1 Parachlamydiaceae bacterium
TTCAAGAGCTACAGAAATTATTTGAAAAAATAGCTAGTGCGTAAGGTGAGTTCTTTACCTACGTTTTGATTCCAATTATCAATAAGACTTCTATCCATCTTTTCAACATTTGTATAGGGACGACTTGCATATCTTATGATATTGGTATGTGAGAAGTGAGTATCCGCGATAAACCATTTTTTCATAACCGATCTCTTTATTCAAAAGTGCATAGTTGCGTATTTTTCTTCAGCCAAGAATTGATGAAAGAAATCACATCCTGAATTAAGTCTGGAGGTTTAATCGTAACCTGATTCTTTGGAAGATCCTTTTGATATTCGCGCCATAATGGTTGCAACATCTCTATAAATTCCACATCAAGCTTTAAAGGTAATTTCAGCTGAGTTTGTCTATGGTTAAAAACTGTCGTCACGACCTTGTCAGTGTAAGCGGGATCCAAGCATTTCTCTAAAGAAATGAGAGAGTGGAGATCATGGAAATCCTTCATCCTGGTATTACCCATACCGCGATGAACTACAGTCTCGAGCTTCTCTGCAAAAATAAATTCTTTGGGATAAGAACGAACTTGAATTTTGCTTTCAAATAAGGGACCTTTCGATGTTGAGGTTAAATCCATTGAATAGTCAATAGCCTCTACTATATCCCCAAAACCCAAATCAATCTGAATATGAGTTTGTGGCCCACCTAATTTTGCTAAAAGCAGCACCTCAATGCCTGTATAATCCATGTGGGGATGTGAAAGCTTGCCGATTTTCACTTTTTCAAACTCAAATCCATCCTCAAGATGAACGCTACAAATATTATCAAAGGCTTTACTCAAGAATTCTTCTGTATTTTGCAGTTTTTCAACCAAGAAATCTAAATCCTTTGTTTCGCGTCCAATTGGTATGTATCGTGCGAGAAGAGATCCGCCTTTAAGAATAAAGTTGCCCTTATACTTAGATTGGCAAAGACGGGCTAAGAAGCGTTCTAAAATCAAGTTATGCCAAATTTCATCAAAAGTAAGATCGCGTTCCTTTGCAACCGAACGAAGACGTTGTTTCATGGATTGTTTTAAAGAATTGCTCATGTTGTGAGTGCCATAATGAAAGGGTGAATGTCGACCCGAAGCGTCTTAGCATATTTCAGAAGCTTATTTAGATCGGGTTTAGAAGAACCAGTTTGACGAAGGTAAGCCTGTAATGCCTTAATGGCTATTTCTTTGCTTAAATACCGAAAGGAATCGACCACAGTTCTTTCTTTATCAAAAATTTTAAGATGGGCTGTTCCTAATTGAATTTCTGTTTGCCCAAGTTCAATATTTCGCATACGAATGATTCGCGTTTTAGGTCTTTGAGGACTTTTTGATGCATGAGGAATTGCAATCCAAAACTGCCGCATTATTTGATCAGTAAGACCGTAATAACAGAGCGCTGATATCAAGCAGATTACTCCATTGGGTATGCCCATCGCCATTAAAGCTAGATCTTCCCATTGAAAATCGATTTCTATCTTTGCTTGAGAACCTTTGTAAACACCCCGGGTTACTCGTTCTATTACACCTTTTTTGCAAAAATGCGCGAGCATTCGGGAAGGAATACCAGCAGCACTAGCTTCAGCAGCCGTGAACACTGGCGTTTCTATAAAAATTTGGATTATAGCATCGTATTTTGAGTGAGTCATATCCTATATGTAGCACAGGTACCCAAAATAGTCAAGTGGGTGCTTGTGTTACAAAAAAGGTTGTTTTTTGTGGCTACCGATCGGAAATTGTAACATCGGAGCTTTACTGATCACAAGCAACAAGAGTTAATCATTAGCCACAATCAGGAGTAATCAAGAGTCATATTGCGATGTGATGCTGTCTGTGGTATCATATATTTTTTTTCATCGTGCTAAAATTAAGGAATATATGTCTGGACTTTCAAAAGAGGTATGTTTTTGCATAACTCGTCTGAGAACTACGTTTGTTGATTCTCTAGGTAATAAGCCTAAAGGAATTGCAACAGGTTTTTGGGTTTTAACAGAAAAAGGCAATCGAATTTTTGTCACAAATAAGCATAGCCTTGATATTTCTATGAAGTATGGTTCAAAAGAAAAATTTGATTTTATTGCACTCGAACTTGAATTAAGAAAGAAAAAAAACAATAATTTCCTGTCTGAAACCGAGTTTTTCAATGTTAGTCTTGAATCAAAGATAATTTATGGAGAAAAAACAGACTTAGCACTAATCGTCAATCCTGGTTTACATGGCGATATTCGAGATTTTGGTGTGCAATTTTTAAAGCTTTCAGATTGGGGTCCCGATGAGGAATTCTTCATAAAGAGAAGCAGAATTGCTTCGGATGTTTCTTTTGTAGGATTTCCCATGAATCTTTTTGACTCCAAATGGAAATTGCCCATAGCAAGACATGCTATTATTGCCTCAGTTTCTGAGATCGACTTTTCGCATGATAATATTTCATCAGAAGGTATCATTTTAGTTTCGGGGTTATCATTTGAAGGTGGAAGCGGTAGCCCGGTTTTCTCATCTTCAAGGGGTCAAAGAATCAATTGTGACGTTGGGTTCGTGGAGTCTGATGATTATTGCCCGCAAAAGCTGCTGGGCATAATGACCGGACACCTTCAATTACAGCCTGAAACAAAAGAATATATAACGAAAAAAGAAGAATCCTTTACCCGTCATACAGGACTGTCTTATTTTACAAATTCATTATATTTGATAAATCTGATTATAAATAACGATCTTTAAAGGTAATTGTTCATAGAGGTCCTATTCAAAAAGTCTTGGGTTTCTTCTTCAAGAAATTCTCGATGAATAGCCATCAACTGTTGAAAATCTTCTTTATTTAATAGCAAATCCTGAAAGTACTGTAAGAAATATTGAACGCTTGACCAGACACCGGCCCCTTTCATGCAGATATGCAGAACCGGCCCCTTTCATTATGAGATAGACACTGGGCAATTAAAAATTTTCGGTTCTGAAGCAACTTCTTCCATTAATTCACTCCACTCTTTTGAATATGGAAAATTTTCCTTATTTGTTTGAATTGTAAGGTTTACCCAATTTTTTAATTTCTCAAATCTTTCGTTTACTTGTTTATTTATTGTCATTTCAGATGTAAGAAAATGGGGTGCGGCATTTAGATAACCAGAAATTAAACCCAATAAATGCTTTATGACAATTTCGGCTAAATGTCTGTTAAAAGTTGGAACAGGTAGGAAGGAAGCTGGTTTTTCAGCAACACTGTGTTGTGAATTTAAACGTGAAGTTAAACTCGGTAAACAGGTGCTAAATTCCTTATGGACAAACTTACATAAAAAACTATAGTTTTTTTTATAAGCATTGGGGGTTACCTTTTCAAAAATATCCTTTATTAGAATCTTTTTTCCTTGTGCATTTTTTCCTGTATAAAAATATTGGGACATAGAGTCTTTATCTTCATAAAAATATTTTAGTTTAGCTAAAGTCTCAAACATTGTACGGCAACAGCCTAAAGCGTCGGTATAATACCCATTCTCAAAATGGTTTGAACACGATTTTAAAGCACAAGGGATTTCAGTATATACATCTTGAGCATACCAATAAAATGTATATTCATTTGAGGATATGTCTGTCATGTTGCAATAAGATTTAAGATATGCAATTTCAAAAAAAATATTAATTAGTTCTTCAAATTTGGTGAACCATTTTGCAAAAGCCACTTTTGTTTCATCATGAACTTTTATTTCATTAATAAGTATGTCTTGATAGCAAGGAATTCTTTTTGTTTTATTTTCCATAAGGCCTTATATATTTTTTATTTAATTATCTAAAGTTACACATTAAAATCCGTCATTTGCATTGAATGGGAAATCTTATTTTGGACTCGAAGTGATACGGGGGACACTTCCCAAATGGCCTTAATTTTTGTCATTGAAAAGTAAGTGGGTTGTGAGGGACTCGAACCCCCGACCCGGTGATTAAGAGTCACCTGC
>JBAWZJ010000207.1:0-3953 GCA_037143085.1 Parachlamydiaceae bacterium
TGAGTGGGCATTTCCTGGAGGGCATTTAGAATTTTCCGAAACGCCGGCTGAGTGTGCTTATCGGGAGTTGCTGGAAGAAACGGGGTTGAAAGCTCAGCGGATCGTTCCAGGACCATGGACAAATGATATTTTCGATAACAACAAGCATTACATCACACTCGTTATGTTTGTCACAGAATTTTCTGGGGAACCGGAGGTTCTTGAGCCCAATAAATGCGAACGCTGGGAATGGTTTGAATGGGACAACCTCCCACAGCCTCTTTTCCGTCCTGTTCAAAATCTTATAGACAGTGCAGGGATTGAAAACCTAATTAGACATCAAAGTTAAAGCCCGGTGGTCCCACGTGTGCGCTTCCTTGACTTTCTTGCATCCTCGACGGGCCATCTCATCTCGTTTTTTCTCATTTCCCAACAACTTTGAGATATCCTCATTGAGCTGCGACATTTCTGTCCGCCGGTAAAGGAGCATGTCTACCCCACGAGAAAAATTTTCTGCCATGAACGGATTATCATTTGTCACAACGACGGCGCCACAAGCGGCGGCAGTGAATACCCTCTCATGGGCTCCTCGTTTATTTTTGAGACTGCTATTCAACACAATTTTGCTTTGCTTCATGATCTCAATAGACTTTTCATATGGCACAGGAGGATGAATGATGATATTTTTCTTATTCTGCAAGAGTTTGGACCAATCGGCAACATCAACGCTGCTCCCAAAAACATGAATCATATGATCTTCAATGCTATTCAAAAGGTCCAACCGGTCGCGACCTTTAATATACAATTCAACTTCCTCAAAAACCCCCTTCTGCGTGAAAGGGTTGCATTCTTCTTGCAAAATAGGAATATAGGATGTGGTGTCATCTCCCAGTGCTGCCTCGGCGGCCTCTTCCATGAGATGGCATATTGAAGATGGAAAACATGATTTCCATTGAGCTCGCCTCCTCTCACAGTCGATGGCTGTTCCCAAAAATACGATGTCGTAAATTCTCTTCTCCTTAGGATCACAATACAGCTCTTTCTCAACCGCATGGGGCATAAAGAGCGATCGCTCCAGAAATGAACACCCCTCCATATCGTCACAAGCGAGGGTGATATATGGACTTTTTGTGAGATCTAAAAACCGATAGAAAGGATCGACAAGACACGAGATATACGGAACTTTAATATAATCGCAAAAGAAACTGCCGTCTTCCATCTTCAGCGAGCCGTTAAAGCCGATCGTGACATCAGGAGGAGAACGAAGAGGCACCAAGACTCTATCATTTCCATCGAGCAAGCGACACTCTGCTCCGGTACGAAGAAAAGCCTCATACAATTTTCGGGTGAAATGATGCAACACATCGTATTGACTGCTCATAGGCATGAGAAAATCAATTTTTCTGAACATTTATTCACTCGACTTTCGAAAAAGCGTCATCACCTTTTCGACAATTTGTGCCGCACGATGATCCCACGTATGCGCGCCCATGACAATGTTGCGTCCTGACAACACTTCGGCCGATCGCTCTACTGGGTTCTCAAGATAATAAGAAACAGCCTGATCAATCTCTCCACTATCCGGAGAATCGTAGAAAAAGACTCCACTCTTTTCTGGAAATTGCTCCTTAAGATAAAGGCTTGTACTGCTTATAACAGCGGCACCGCATGCCAATGCTGCCAATGGGCGCTCATGACTTCCATCTGGAAAAACCGGACAGCTATGAAGAACAACTTTACTTTTTTTCATCACATCAAGAGTCTCATTAAAAGATAGACCCGGGTGGACAACCACATTGGAACATCCCTCTACATATTTTTCCCATCCACAAGAAAATTCTCCACGGCCAAAAATATGCACTGTTCCTCTTTTAATCGACCTCACCAATGCAACCCTATCTCTGCCACGAACATTTATCTCAATTTCCCTTAATGCAAACTGCACTTGATCGTCTGTCATATTGACATTTGTTCGTCTCGCTTCCAACGAAGCAACCAACGCTTCATAACATTGCATTGATCTATTTTGGCAAACCATATCGACAGCGGCACGCATTACCTCGCAATGTTCTGGATTAAATATATGAGGCCACCCTTTTATTCTTCCTTCATAATCGATGCACGACGCAGGCATCACAACATCATACGGCCGATCCGCCCCTAAATCGAATGAGAGACTTTTCTCGACAGCATGAGGCATAAAAAACATATCGTGAAAACCAAGCTGTTGATAAAACGGGATTACCGAACGATCGACACTGGTAAAAAAAGTCATCGGACTCTCTCTCAATGAGATAGCATAAAAGGGTGTATCCACTAAATAAACTATATGGGGGATCTGCAAAATGTCACTGATAAGCTGATTACCAATCATCGGGCTGACACCATTAAACATCACAGTACAGTCTGGACGACGCTCATTTAACACCCCAATTAACTGTTGAGGCGCTTCAATATTAAACTGATGAAGTTGGCTATCAACACCAATAGATAACAAAGCTTGATTTAACCCTGTTCTGAAGTGGTCTAATACTCCGTAAGTTCCTGATTGCTGAAGGCAACATAATACGTCAATTTTAAGCATTAAACCTCTTACCTCGAATTTGTACTTTTTTTGATTCCTCTTCCGAGTGAGACTTTCTCCAGCTAAATAAATTTCTCAGAAGGACAAAAAATATACAAAGTCGAGCTTCCATAATTAAGCTTTATTAATCATTTTCAAGATGATTGGCAGTTCTTTGATTAACTGCGCCGCCCTCTGATCCCAGGTGTGAAATTTCATTACAATGGATCGTCCTTTAGCAACAACGGATTCCCTTTTAGATTCGTTAGCCAAATACTCGTTTACCCGATGATTTGCCTTATCCCAACGTCCATGACGATAAAAAACAATCGATTCACCATCAGAAAATTCTTTGTTAAGAAATGCATTCTCATTCGTCAACACTAAAGCTCCACATGCAATACCCGAGAAAATCCTTTCGTGCCCACCATAAGTTATCCAAGGACAGCTATTAAGCACTATTTTGCTGTGTTTCATGATGAGAAGGGCCTGCTCAAAGGGCACTGGGTCATGGATCACAATATTTTTGTGACCCTCAAGATACTTTTTCCACCCTCTTGATCCATCGGAAGCACCAAAAACATCGACTTTGGCATCTTTAATGTTCTTTAGAAGTTCCACACGATCTTTTCCACGAATGTACATTTCAATGTCATCCAAGACGGTAGGAAAATCAATCCCTTGAGGATCAATACCAGAACGGCTCGAAATCTGTTTATCTATAGATTCTGCGAATGTTTGGTAATAAGGCTTTTGCGGATGTTCAAGCGTAGCCTCCGCAGCATCTTCCATAGCTTTTCTCAAAGGAGCCGGATACTTATTTTTCCACGAGGAACGGATCCCTTCATAGTCAATGCATGAAGATAACATCACCACATCATAATCACGCTTGCTTCCAGAATCTGGAGCCAAATCTGCCTGCACTGCATGCGGCATAAAAAGAGCCCGCTGAAATCCCATCCCCTTAAAGAAATCCACAGAAGCATTATCCACACACGTGATAATGGTGCGTTCACTTCTAACTAAAGGAAGAAAGCTATTAGGGGAATCGACCAGACAAGCGACATGAGGGATCCGGATCATATCACAGAAGAAGCGGCCTTGGTCATCGGGTAATAATCCATTAAATGAAAGAGTGCACTCGGGTGGGTTATCAAAAAGAGTGGTCAGAAAAGTTTTAGGATCATCTTTTTTAGCCTCAAGCAAACGAGATGAGACACCACATCGTTGAAGCCCCTCATGCATTTTTTGCGTAAAATAATGAAGAACTCCATAAGCACTCAGAGGTGGCATAAAAACATCTATCCGTTTCATCTTTTCTCTCCTTTATACCGAACGTGACTCAAAATTTGGCGTTTCTAGTAGAAACGCCAAATTTTGAATGACTTTAGATATATTATTTAGGGCATAG
>JBAWZJ010000208.1:0-3930 GCA_037143085.1 Parachlamydiaceae bacterium
CCGCAAGCGATGACGGGAACTAATCGGTAGAGGTATTGCGTTACCGTCTTTGCCGACTTCACTGGCAGTTGGTTTGCGAGCCCTTGGGCAAAGCCGGCACAGCTGCGAACTAATGGGCATTCGCTGCATTTTGGATTGCGGGTACAGATTGTGGCTCCAAGTTCTATCAGAGCTTCGGCGATGATCCACGGTTCTTCTTCTGGGAGCAGATCTTTTGCCATCCCGCGCAGTTTCTTCTGTGTTGTTCCCTTACTGATGTCATCGGGAAGGGCGTAATAGCGTGCCAACACTCGCATAACATTACCATCGACAGCGGCGGCGCGCTGGTGAAAAGCAAAACTGAGGATGGCGCCGACGGTATAATCGCCAAGTCCCTTAATCTTTTTCAACTCTTCAGCTGATGAGGGGATGGTTCCTTGGCATTGATCCATCACATATCGGGCTCCTTCGTGCAGGTTACGCGCTCTCGCATAATATCCGAGTCCTTCCCACTCTTTAAGGACAGTGGCAATCGGCGCTTTTGCTAGTGCCTCGACTGATGGAAAAAGACGCATCCACCGTTCAAAATAAGGAATGACAACGGACACTTGTGTCTGCTGAAGCATCACCTCGGAAACCCAGACGGCATACGGAGAGATTTCTTTGCCCCGCCAAGGGAGGTCGCGAAGTTGAGAGATAAACCATTTTTTGAGCTGATTTATTTCAGACTCATTACTGTTTTGAATTTTTAGAAGATCCTCGAAAAGGCGCGGCGGAAATGGTTCTTTATCCATAAGCTTGACTTATTTCATTGTTTTATGTTTTATCAGGTTATGATACGATACAGATATTGATTTATTTGGTCTCGATAAAAATTTAATGGAGAGAGAGCGTTTTCATGCAAGCCTTATTTCGTAGCTCATTAATTCACTATATACTCATAGCCTGCTTCTGTCTTCCCCTAATGACAGGGTGTGAATCGCGTAAGATCATCGTGAATGCTCTAGATGAGAGAGATGCCAACGAAATTATCGTGTTCCTCTCAGGAAAAGGTATCGACGCTGTAAAAGTTCAGAGTGCTCCTACAGGTACTGGTGGTGCAGCTAAAATTGTAATGTGGGATATCAGCGTCAATAGCAATCAAGCGATGGATGCGATGTCGTTTCTGAACCAAGCGGGTTTGCCGCGGCGTCGAAGTGAGAAACTTCTCGATATATTCACGGGGGCGGGGCTTGTCCCATCAGAGATGGAACAAAAGATTCGTTATCAGGCGGGCTTGGCTGAACAGATTGCTAGCACGATACGAAAGATTGATGGGATCCTCGATGCCGAGGTTCAGATCTCTTTCCCTGAAGAAGATCCTCTCAACCCTACAGAAAAAAAACAAAAAATCACGGCCTCTGTGTATGTCAAACACAATGGTGTTTTTGATGACCCAAACTCCCACCTCGTCACAAAAATTAAACGCCTTGTCGCAGCTAGCGTTCCGGGCCTCGATTATGATAATGTGACGGTCATCGGGGAAAGAGCTCGTTTCAGCGAACCATTTTTTGGGGTGACGCCGACGGCTAGCGAATCAGAGAAGCAATATGTAAGCATATGGGGCCTTGTCATCGCTAAAGATTCAGTCATGATGTTCCGTATTATATTCTTTTCGTTCTCTATCTTGGTACTGCTACTGGGGACGTTCATCATTTGGCTGGGATGGAAGATATATCCTATCTTAAGGGAACATGGGGTTAAGGAATTATTCCATCTCAAACCTATGGGTGTGGAGAAAAAAGAGGCTGCACCTGCTCCTAAGGTGGAAGAGGCTCCTCAGAAAGAGGGTGCTAAAGAAACAAAGCCTGCGACAAAAAGCGGGGTTGACAGGGATGTTGATGAAACGTAATTTTTACTCTGGGGTCGGCTATGCAGTCAAAAAGTTCCGTCTTCCTTAGGGTATTGCTCAACACATTCCATCCAGGGCCTCCGCAAGCTCTTCTCAAAAATTTACCGCAGGGCGAGGTGAAAGATGTTGTTGATGTGAAGACCTCATCACAGAATCCTTTAGCTGCCCTTACTTGGTTTCAAGGTGCTGTTGCACGGACGCATTATTCTTGGTTGGCACCGGTTGTTGCGAAGATGCCAGCTGGAATCCAAGGGTCAGTCGTTGCGGCAATACCAGAACCTCAGTCATCGAAGCTGTGCTCCTTGCTTAAAATCAAACCGTTTCCTTTGCCTTTGCCGGATAAGGTCAAAAGTATGTTGCTCGGACGTCTTTATCTGGAGTGGAAAGATCCAGGGGCTATACCTCTGGAGTATCTTGGAGAATCCTCTGTTGGGGAGCTCCTAACGCTGTCGAAGGAGGAGTTGGTTGAGTTGATTAACCTACTTTCTATGTACGATTTAGCTGAGGGAATTAGGCATATCGTCGATCGTAAAAAGCTAAAGGCTATATACCTCTGTTTGAGCCACCGGGAGCAAGCTTTTCTCCGGATATGTCTCCACAAAAAAGAGAAGCTTGCAGCTCCTAAACTGGATATAGATAAGTGGGATGGCAGCCGCGAGATGTTGCACCGTGTGCTCCACCGTAGGGGAATGCTCCGGCTAGGAAAGGCTTTGAGCGGGCAGGAGCGTCATTTCGTTTGGCATCTTGTCCATTTGCTTGATACAGGTCGGGGTAATATCATTTTACAATATTATGCAGAGCAACCTGTCGCGGGAGTGACTCCACTGCTTATACAGCAAGTGGTTTCTGTAATCAATTTTATCAAACCGAAGAGAACAGCGTGAGTAAACGATTTTTTTCACTTATTTGCGGAGACAAAACCAAGGTTTCAGCGGGAAGGCATATCATCCCTGCCGATGCTGTCACTCAGCTTCTCGATGCTGTAGAGATTCAAGAGTTGGTCAAGAAAGATGCTGAGCAATATCGACTAGAAGTGGCCCAAGAATGTGAGATGCTCAAGCAGAAAGCCCAGGAAGCTGGATTTGCTGAGGGGTATCAAAAATGGGCCGAGCATATTGCGTTGCTCGAGAAAGAGGTAGGGAAGGTTCGAGGCAACATGGAAAAGCAGCTCGTTCCTGTCGCTCTAAAGGCTGCGAGGAAGATTGTTGGGCGGGAGATCGAACTTTCCGAAGATGTAATTGTTGATATTGTGTTAAATATTTTAAAATCAGTTTCTCAGCATAAAAAAGTGACGGTCTATGTCAATAAAAAAGACTTAGATGCCTTGGAACGGGGACGTGGCCGTCTAAAAGAAGTTTTTGAGAGCTTGGAAGTTCTTTCCTTAAGGGAACGTCCCGATGTCCTCCGCGGCGGTTGTGTTATTGAGACCGAGGGTGGCATCATCAATGCTCAGTTAGAGAATCAATGGAGTGCCCTAGAGAGGGCGTTCACAACATTGATGAAGCCTGAAAAAGAAAAACCACAGTGAGTGCCGACAGATGAAAATTTCCCATTTTTTCTCTTTAAAATCCATTTTGTGTTGGCTTGCGTTGGTGGGGGTATTATGTGTCTCTACCGAACAGCTTTATCCGCAAGGACTTCCACGTTCGACGACATCGGTCTCTCCTTCCTCGTCTCAAACGCCGGGGGCTGAGGTAAAGAAAAACTCTCCAGACGGGATTCAGCAAGAGTTTGACAATTTTAAGCGGCCTTCATTGATCAGCCAGGCTGTTGCCTTGTCTCTGTTCTCCCTGCTCCCCTTCATCGTGATGATTCTAACTTCCTTCTTAAAAATAGTCATCGTCCTTTCCCTTCTCCGTACGGCTCTCGGGGTGCAACAGGCTCCTCCAAACCAGATCATCAACGGCGTGGCTTTTATGCTTAGTATGTTTGTGATGTATCCAACGGGAGCAAAGATGTACGATGCAGCATACGCTAAGATGGCAGAGTTTAAGGCTCCGGAATTATTGATATCCTCTGATTTGTCTGCATACATACTCAAGGTTGCAGGCGATGCTATC
>JBAWZJ010000209.1:0-3929 GCA_037143085.1 Parachlamydiaceae bacterium
CTAGTAACTTACTGATTATGTTGGAGAAGTGTTGGTAAGCTTTCACGCTTCTTGGTGTTGTGTGCAAAAATTCTGGAGGGGTAGTGATAATGTCTTCTATATCGATGAAGATGACGAGAACGTTATTGAGGGATTCATTTGTCTGATTGAGACGATGTAGGACAACGTGAGCATTTCTTGAGAATGTTATATAGACTCGTCTTCCTTTTCCTTGTGGTGGAGAAAAATAATAGAGATCGTAAAATCCGGAAATCTTTTTTAGCCCTTCCGATGAAGAAGATTCTTCAATGGATAGCCACTCTTCATGATTTTCAAAACCGAATCGCAGCGCTTTTTCCATTCCAAAACATAAAGAAAATTCATCAGGCATAATTTCATGGAGGTAATTGAGGGAACGATAAATGTTTCCGTCATAAGGATCCCATCCAAAGCGCGCCGCATGCGGAGGAATCAAGGTGATTTTATCTGTAAATGAACTCAATAGAGCCCATAACGTTTGTGAGCGGCACAATCCTCCGGAACATACCGGATAGACAATGTCACCTTCGTTTATTTGAACAAGTGGTGCGGTAGCCTCTGATGGGTGATGAATTGATTGAAGTATTCCTCCTTTTTCCACGAATGCATCAAAACATCTTTTTGCAGAAAATAGGCGAGTCGCTTCTAATTTTTCATCTTGTTTGAAAGGGACATTTTCATTATTCATTGGTCTGGTGAATTCCGGCAGTATTTTCTTTGGTAAAAATATCTAAAGAGGTCTAATAGACATTGTTATGCAAGATGTCTAATAGACCCCTTACATAACTCAGGGTTCGTTGTTTTTCGGGATTATTTTGGCCGCTTTTCGATTCAAATTGCAGGGGCCATATACGAAAGTTGATATTGCCCCTGCAATTTGAAGTCGAAAATCGGCCTAAAAGAACCCGAAACTCGACAGAACCTGAGTTATGTAAGAGGTCTAATATATCGAAGGAGACTCTTTTGTTTACAGACATTCTTTTTCTTATTTTGAATTTACTATTATTTGCCGGAACTCTCGATTCATCAGAGTCGTTATTATTCAATGAACAACCGCATCTCGGATTTTTATGTGGGATGGCTATCTATTTACCATTTCTTTTATTAATTTATCTCCAAAGCCGAGATTATTCTAAAAAAAGGACTGTATTGCTTTGCAATATCGAGTTGCTTCTCTTCTTTTTTTGCTTCTATTTTCTTTTTGGAGCACAACATCTGTTATTTTCGATATTTGCGCCCTTTGGCCAAATGACTGCGTTAGCTTTTGTTCTTTTTTTATATTTTATCGGATTGTTTGTATGTCATTTTGCAACGACAAACTCTTCAGTACAGGCTTTCATTAAAATTCGCTTTCTATTACCTCTTGCATTGCCTTTTTTCTTTTTTGTTGCGTTAGGAGATTTTGAGAATCTAATACCTTTTGAGGTTTTTGGAAATTCTTCAAAGATGGTGGTAGTTTTTTTGATAGATTTGATTGCAATTGTGTCGCTCTTTATGTTTTTTCCACCTGTCCTCGTTTTTCTTTGGGGATGTCCGAAGCTTGAGACCCGTTTCGCAGAACTAACAAAAGAATTGGAAGAGTTTTTACCAAAGCCGTTTAAATTAAGGCTTTGGAATGTCATGGAAGGGTCATATACAGCAGCAATTGTTGGAGTTCTTCCACGTTTTCGATACATTTTATTTACCAGCGCCCTTCTAGATAGATTTCCTTACCGTTTGATCAAAGCCGTATTGGCTCATGAGATAGGTCACAGTCATTATCGGCATCTGTTGTTATATCCATGGATCCTCTTAGGGATGATCGTTTTTGCTTATGATCTCGAAATACTTTTTTATCCAGTTCTCTTTGGGTTTCAGGATCTCGTTGTTCAGGTTGTTTTATCCTTATTATTTATTTTGAGTGCAGCCTTTTATTTTCGTTTTGTCTTCGGTTATTTTTCCCGTCTTTTCGAACGGCAGGCCGACCTATATGTATACAATCTGGGAGTGCCGGCAGAGGATATGATCGATGCTTTGAATTTGCTAGGCACTCTTTCGGGAAATAGTCATGATGTCCCAAGTTGGCATCATTACAGCATTAGAGAAAGGATTGAATTTCTCAAAAGGACGATGCAAAATCCGGCATTGGTTAACAAGCACCATCGTCGAGTGAGACACAGCTTGATGATCTACAGTTGCATTTTAATGTTATTTTTTACATATTTTATCTTTTAAGGATATTACCATGCACGATACACCAGAAGTTGTTAGTTTAAAAAAAATCTACGAAAAGTCTGAGAAAGAGGCTCTTCTTGATTATTACACATTTTTAAAATTTGAAAGTGTGAGTTCTGAGCCTAGCTATAAGAAACAGATGAAGGCTTGTACTGAATGGGTTTCCGACTATTTGAAAAAAATCGGATTTGCTGTCGAAATATGGCCGACGATAGGACATCCAACAATTTTTGCTTCTTATGATAAGGCTGGACCAAGACAACCGACACTTCTTATTTACAATCATTATGATGTTCAACCTGTTGATCCGTTGGATCTATGGAAGAGTCCTCCATTTGAGCCTACGATTCGCAAGGGGGAAGTGTATGCACGTGGAGCGCAAGACAATAAAGGGCAATGTTTTTATGTGTTATTGGCTTTAAAGGCCTTGATGGAACGGGATGGTAAGTTGCCAATCAATTTGAAGTTGTGCATTGAGGGAGAAGAGGAGTGCGGCAGCTTAGGGCTTTCACATATACTTAAAGACAAAAAAAAAGAATTAAAGGCTGATTATCTTGCTGTTGTTGATTTGGACATGCATAACGCCGAAACGCCTGCAGTGACTCTTGGTGCTCGGGGAATTGTGACAATGGATGTCGAAGTTTCCAGCACTCATACAGATTTACATTCGGGATCACATGGAGGCGTGGCATTTAATCCGATTCACGCACTTGTCAAACTATTGAGTATGGTTCGTGATGATAGTGGACGGATTACCATTCCTGGTTTTTATGACAATATCTATCCTCTTTCCGAAAAAGAGAAAAAAAATCTGTCAGAGGCTTTTGATCCTCACCAATATGAAATAGATTTTGGTGCGAAACCAACAGGGGGAGAGTTGCAGTACTCTTTAAGTGAGCGTAACTGGACTCGTCCGACATTGGAGGTGAATGGAATTACCGGTGGATATGCAGGCGACGGATTCAAAACTGTGATTCCATCGAAAGCTTCTGCTAAGGTGTCGTGTCGTTTGGTTTCGGAGCAGGATCCTGGAAGAGTCAGTCAGTTGGTTGCGAACTTTTTAAAATCACATGCTCCCCAAGGAACGCGTGTTACAGTGAATATTCATAAGGGAGGCGGCAAAGCTGTGCGGTCTAATGTGAATTCAAAGGCTGTTAGAGCATTTGCAGATTCCTATGAGGAGGTGTTTCATACAGCATGTAAATATATCTATGCTGGAGGCTCTATTCCGATCATTACACAACTAGCGGAAGCTTGTGGAGGAGAAGTTGTGATGGTTGGTCTTGGACTCGCTGGAGATTGCATTCATGCGCCTAATGAACATTTTGGCTTGGATCGTATAGAGAACGGTTTTTTAGCTACAGCAAGAGCGATTGAGTTGTTGAGAAATTAGGAGTTTTCCATATGTTGAAAAAAATATATCTGTTCACTGCAATCGTTTTCAAGGTTAATAAGCATGAATAAAGACGATCTCGAAGAGGAGAAAATCAGGCAGCTCTTGTTGATTCAGAAGATGGCTAAAAAGCTTCCTTGGCTTTTAGTTGGTTTATCCTTGCTGGGCTTTATTTTTATTTTTTTGGAGATTCTTTACACGAGAAGCTAGCACCGGCAATTTGAAACCCGACTTGCCCCCCCCCTAAATTCCGCAACAGTCCGATTTAGGGCGCAAGTCGGATTTAAATGCAATGATGTACTAG
>JBAWZJ010000210.1:0-3920 GCA_037143085.1 Parachlamydiaceae bacterium
CAAAAGAACTCTTACCTTGGGTGCCGGCGGAGATAATGAATAGATAAGTCAAATTGGCGAGAATCGAACTCCCGAGTTCTTGTGCTTTATCATCGCCTCCAGAAGCGGCAATGCACTCTTTGTAAATTTCATTCAAAAATGCAGAGCCTACCAGCATTTGGATGGAAATCTCAAAAGTAAAATTTTTTATGTCTCCCACTTCTTCACGTCCAGTCTTAGGTAAGAGACCAAGGCCTTGAGACATAATCAGAGAAGAGAGGCAGACAAATAAAAAGATGCACATTTTAACCAAAGACCCTAATAACTTCCCCCCGGCTACCTCTTTAGAAGGGATGATAGTTGAGATAATAGCTGAAGATAAAGTCTCTAATATAGAAGAGAAAGAAGGGCCAACTATTCCTCCGGCTTTACTTTTTGCTTCCGCATTTAAACCGGCCATAGCAAGATTCAAACTTATGTAGAGAGGGCTTGATCCCGCATCAGGTAGAGCGATAGCTGTCGTTACAAGTGTACCTGTCTTAACAAAGGTTTCTAATATGGAAAAATCGCTTCCTAAACCGACATTGCTTAAGCTGTCATCGAGAGTCGCTAGTTGACCTGCAGCTTCGACAAGAATATTTCGCATGGCAGCATCAATCTTATCTGTGGATGGAGTTCGTGATAGGTCACAAACCATTTCCAACAATCTTAAACTCTTTTCTAATGATGCAATAGTTCTACTGACATCGTCAAAACGGGGGAAGTTGGCTCCCATTTGATTTAAAGAACTTCTAATTCCTCGTATTAGCTCATTGCCATTCAGAAGAAGACTCTCAATAAGGAACAGGTTGATAGGTGTCCTAATATCTTTTCTGTGATCAGGAACAGGGGGTAACTGTGTGCCTGCTTCCAACCTTTTTAGAATTTTCGCAGCTGCGGTAAAGACATTATCCATAGCTATAAAATTTGGATTCCTTTCATCGAGAGGTAATGCCTTTTGTCCGATAAGTTGATTTCTAAGATACTCTGGAAGATATTTGAGAAGATTTCGGTAAAAAGGTTCCACCGAGCTAGAAGTTTCCTCACGCGAATTGACGGCACTCCTAATAATTTCTAATGGGTGATCAAGAAGCGTTCTCGCAGGCGTTGCATTATACCCAAACCCTCCAAGATATCCAGGAACATATCGAGGGTGTGTTTCTACAAATGAGACGTTCTGACTAACAGAGTCTTTAGTAATCCCAAGAGCCGCTTTGTTGACTTCCGTCCATGCAGTCATCTCAAGATCTCGTTGTAGCGGAATTGTTGGGCCTCCGATGTTGCTTCCAACACCGGAACTAGCAGATGTCATAACCAACCTACCCATTTTTAGGTCTTTTCAAGGATTGCAAGAAGTGCCTGAGCCCGTTTTTTGAGGTCTGCATATTTCACCTTGTCCCCAGATTTTTCTATCGCATTGGACAGCATCAGAGAAGCACCTAATTTGTTATTTATGTTCATGTAGCAGTCATAAGAATAAAAAAAGCAAGTAGGATCATCGTCTTTTAAAAAAATGCTACCCATATAATAACCCAAAGCTTCTTGATACTCTTTCAATCGGTGGCAGCAAACACCCAACGAAGTGAAGTAATCAGGTTTTGAAAAATCGAATATTGTCAGCATCCTAAATAATTCCTTAGCTTCCCTATACTTTCCCATAGAAAATTGCTGTAATCCAAAAAAATAAATATCAACAATATCTTGATCGGAAATTTTTAGTGCATCTTTTGGTAGTACCTCTTTTTCAAAAATCTTCACTAAAATCTTGCCGTAAGCTTTCTTTTCTTCCTTTGAAAGCTTTGATCCTTTTTTGTGAAGAATATCCTTAATTTTATCTCTCAATATATCTTGAGTCGATTCGGTACTATTTCCAAGCTCCTTATTTTTTACTGTCATTTTTTTTTCTCCTTAAGCTTGAACTGTAGAAGCATTTATTAAGCTTTGATTTATAGATCCGAAGAGTCGACCAACAGAACCTACCCACTCGGAAACGTCCGATATTTTTGCAAGCAACTGCTCTATAAGTTTTTTTAATACAGAGATCAATCCTTCGATTTCAGCTGCATAAGCCTCAGCATTCCCTTTGATCATTGTAATTTCAGCGAGCAAAATATTATTATTCATCTGGATGCCGTTTGTAGTCACTTGCAATGCAGACAGGACAAGGCCCATAGCTACTCTCATTTGCATACTTACATATGAACTGAGGAATTCAGCGACGGCTACTTTAGCAGCGACAAAAGTATCAACGGCATCTGAGGTCCCTGCGTTGATGATTGCTGTACTATTTTCAGCTACCGTTCCCATTCCAGCTCCGAAAGCAACGAACATCAACGCTACCATAATTACAACAGAGACAAGCATTTGTGTCATTGTAGCCTCTGTCTTACTTGCTCCAGCACGCAGTGCCGCATCTTTTGTTATATCTGTTTGTACGTATACGACGGCTAACGCCATTATGACCGCAATACCTGCTGTTCCTAATGTCACAGCAATAACAGCCACGGCTGCGATAGCAGCAATTATTTCACCCCAAGCTGCTCCCCCTCCTCCTAATTTGGCAAGTTGATTCAACCCTGAGATGAGACCATCTTTACCTCCGGCAGTTTCATAGATCATGTCTATTGCTACTGCAGCAATAATAAGATCGGCAGGAGGTGGCGCAAAGAAAGCCATCACGACAAGGACAACAATCATAATCACTTTGAGAAAAGTTCCTAGCCAACCAGGAAGGTCAGCCATTTTTCCTTGATCTGCCTGCACTTTTTTAAGGGCTGCTGCCTGCACTTCTAGGTTTGCTTTAGCTACCGCTGCGGTTAAGTTTGATAATGTCTTATTTATGTTACCAGCACCTGTTTGAATGCTGTAGAGAGAATTTTGCAGCGTAATCAACGCGCTGCAGATGGTTTTTAAATAAGCAAGATAAACTCCTTTTTCAGGCGAGTCCGGAAGCTGGCTGATAGTCTTTTCTGCTGTATTTAGAAAATCTAGAGCAGTGTTTAATACGTTTTGACTATTTGCTATTCTCGCTACATTCACAGTTTGAGGATCATCAACAGTCGCTTGCCACGAAGAGACCAACCCATACTGAGCAATAATCGTTTTGGTTGTTTGGCCAATAAGTGTTGAAGCAAGTTGCTTGATGTTATCGGGAATTGCTGGATTGGTAGGATCCTCAAGATATTGCATGATTAGATCCATTTGATTTTGACTGTCGGCATCGGAAACCTTGTTAGACTTCTGATATTTCACGATATTTTCTTGAAGAAGGGCGACAAAGTTCGAACTGATAAGATCGTTATAGAGACTAACGTTTGCTGTGGGCTGCCACGCAGCTCCCGTACTATATTGTTGTTGCATTTGAAGAATGATTTGTTGTTGCAGACCTTGGAAGGTATTTTGCAATTGTGGTGATAGGGGGGTTGTTGAATCGGGGAGGTAGAACATAGAAAGAAGCTGTTGTCCTTCTTCCGCAGAAATTGATCCGTTTGCAACTAGATTGTTGACAGCCTGTGTAAAATTGTTACTATACGTATCCGATAGTTGTTTTTGGAACTCTTCAGAATTAACAGGAACACCCGTTAAAGGACTCTCTAAGCCAAAGAATGTCGCTACTTGAGTGTTTGCATTTGCAATAGCCTTATTCAATGTTGCTTGTTGTTCAGGAGTTAAATTTTTTGCGTTGTCTGGATTGAAAAAAGCAAACAATAAAGCATCGCCATCAGGAAGCTTGCTTAATTGCTGCTCAACCGAATTATTTACTCGTGTTTGGAGCTCATCTTGAACTTGGGCCGGAGGCAGCCCTAAACTGGTTGCATAAGCGACAATTTTTGGGTTGTCAACAGTAACGTTTGCATCCGTCTGGGTGTTTACTGAATTTTTGATTAACGCTTGTACAAGAC
>JBAWZJ010000211.1:0-3917 GCA_037143085.1 Parachlamydiaceae bacterium
CCCATTTTCGACCTTCGAACCGCGGGAGCTTTCACGCTAGCCAAATCAGACAATTTAAGTGAAACAGTGTACTAGTTTACGGCAGCACAGTAACTGAGATAGGGGATGATTGATTGCCCGCAATGTCTACACTAACTACATAATAGGTATATGGTGTTCTTTTCTGGAGGTTGTTGTCAGAAAAGTTCAGTTTTCCGTTGGCAGGAACGACTCCAATTAACGTCTGTAGGTTGTTGCGATAGACGTAATACGATACCGGTGTTGCCCCACTGGATGGTGTACTCCAATAGATCGTATCTACGATATTTGTTTGGCTGAGAAATCGTTGTTTTTTTTGCACACCACTCAGACTCGAGGGAGGCATGATGGGAGGGGACACAACACCATAGGCTATATAGCTGGAATGATTTCCCAATGTGACTGTTTTGATAAGAGTGTTGCTGGGGAGATCGATTAAGTCTAGAGTGCTTGGTGTAGTGTAGTGGGTAAGGAGCAGCTGTGTTCCATCTGGGGTTATGCTTAAGGTGTCTGGGTTTGCACTGACAGAAATTGTTCCTGTTACTGTATCAGAGACAACGTCGATGATGCTGATGCTATTACCGTTAAAATTTCCAACATAAGCGGTTGCACTATTTGCAGTGAATACGACTTGTTCTGGTGCATTCCCCACAGAAATAGTTCCTATTTCTGTGTTGGTAGAGGTGTTAAAGACATAGACAAAATTGCTTCCATCTGCGGGAACATACGCTTTTGTTCCATCAGGAGTGACATAAACAACAGAAGGATGCGAGCCTACACCAATAGTTAATGTTGCGATGACAGTGTCATTGTTTGTGTTGATGACGCTGACTGTCCCATCATCATAATTTGGGATGTAAGCATAAGTTCCGTCTGGTGTAGTGGTAGGGATTAATGGATTAGCCCCTACAGTAACTGTCGCCATAACAGTGTTATTTGAAGTATTGATAACGCTGACATTACCACTATTGGTATTAGTCACATAAATTTTTTGCCCATTGGGGGTGACGACCAATCCGTAGGGGTTAGAGCCAACAGTCACGGTTGCAATCACCGTATTGTTAGAAGTGTCGATGACACTGACGTTATCATCAACATAATTTGGCACATATACTTTCGAGTTATCCGGTGTGATTGCTGCAAAGTAGGGTGTATTGCCCACAGGAACTGTTGCGACTACTGTATTAGTTGCGGTATCGATCACTGATACTGTGTCTATATTAGAATTTACAACGTATGCTGTTGTCATTGTCGAATTTGTCACAATGCCAAAAGCTCCTTCTCCTGTGGTAATCGTATCGGAGATAATGAATTCAGGAAGGCTAATAGCATATACTGAACCAGAGTCGCAAGGGATCAAAGCCTCGTAATAGACCGTAGAAAATGCATGCGAAGAGAATAGGCATGCTAAAAATGTTGCTGAAATCGTTTTTAGGTGGCTCATAATCGCTCCTGTGGTTAGCCGGATCAGCTTTTCAGCTTGTCGCACATTTTCAATAAAGTCGTCAAGAATTTTAGGGGAAATCTGGGTAAAGATAGACTCCTAAAAACCGATTGATTTTTGGGATTATTTTGCTCGCTTTTGGTCAACACTCCTTTATTAAAAAACTACTTTGTTTTGCCGTTGCGGAACTTGAGCCATGTTGGAAATTTTCCAAATTTTGGTTAGCACACTGTAAAGCACAAATTTGAATGATGTTCGGTGTAAAAAATGATAGGAAAATTCTTGCGGTTGAATCTCGTTCCTTGTATACCGTACGTGATTCAAAATTTGACGTTTCTAACGGACCAAAGCTCTTAAAATCGAAGATTGTAAGTGGATATACTGCTTCTTGTTGAAAGTTGGACTTTTTAGCTAGCTTGAAAGCTCTCGCGATTCGATCGATCGTAAAGCGCGCTGTATTAATTCAATACAGCTAGCTTTACGATCGTCGAATCCCGGGGCTTTGAAGCAGCTAAAATCCAACTTTCAACAAGAAGCAGTATATACTGCTCATAGTTCAAGCGGGCAAATCAACTCTTTTTAGGTCACCGTTGATGAGACGCAGGTTGGGTGTGAATCACGTTTGGCATATCCCTTATTGTTGGAAGATTTTTTATGAAGGTGACTTTATTCGATCGCACAACCATTGACTCCCTTCAATGGCTAACAGAACCCAATAGTGAAAAATTGAAGGGCTTTTTGGATCCTTTAGTGAAAAATGGAGTAAAGGGATACATTGATAATGTCGATGCCGATGTCTATGCCTTGCAGGTAGAATCAATAACTCTTCCAGTTGTTGTTGTTAACGATAATTACACCAATTCGTATGTATGTTCTCTCTATGGACATTATATCTCGCAGGCACTTGAAACAGATTTGATTACCAATAAATTCCTTAAAAAAATATCCAGGGGCTTTTCTAAAGGGTTGGGCAAAGTGAGCCGCAAAGCAAAAATCAACTCTGTTGTTTTTGTTAATAACTGGCTCTCTGCTACAGACACGTACCCTGCAAATCTAAACAAAGGTCATGTTGCAGCGATTCTATCGACTTTAACTAATCGTTTTCCTCGCCATGCAATTGTTTTTCGCTCTCTCAACCAACAGATAAACGGATCGTTGATTCATGATATCGAATCTCTAGGCTGTCATTTGATTGCTAGCCGGAAAGTTTACATCAATGACACGAAAAAGGATTTGGCCTTCCGGAAAAGGGATACAAAGAGAGATATTAAATTGATGGGAGAGTCTCCATTCTCGATTGTCGATGGATCTGAAGTAGCTCCAGCCGATCATGAGCGTTTACTAGAGCTCTATCGGAAATTGTACATTTCTCATCACACAACGCTGAATCCTCAATTCAATCTTGCTTTTTTTCAGATGATGTTGAAGAGCGGATTTATGGGATTTAAGATTGTTAAACAATATGATAAAATTGAGGGGATGGCAGCATATTATGAGCAAGATGGTGTATTGGTGACTCCTCTGATAGGTTTGGACAAAACGCATCCACAGCAAGGGGAAATTTATCAGATTTTATGCCTTTCGATACTTCTTGAGGCTAAAAAGAGGAATCTAGTATGGCATCAAAGCTCCGGTGCATCTGTATATAAGAAAAACAGGGGAGCAGAAGGGCATTTGGAGTCGATGGCTGTTTATTCTGATCATTTACCTATTGAAAGAAGGCTCTTTTGGCGTGGGTTTAAGCGGTTTATAAACACTTTTGCTGTGCCGTTTATGGAAAAATACTAGCCCCTCAGTAGGCAATAGGCTTGAAAGCAAGGAAAAATTTAAAATCTACTCGTTTTAAAATAATCATTTACAGTACGATGTCGGTCTAATGGAGAGTAATCTATGAAAAAAATGATTGTGTTGTCTGGTTTGTTATTTTTATCGAACGTTTCTTATTTGCAGGGACATTCTCACAGAGTTTACGTTGAAGAAGTTCCTGTAGCTCCTGTTGTTGTCGTTAATGAGGCATCTCCTGTCGTTGTGAATCAAATTGACGGAGAAGCTCCAATTGTCGTAAATCAAGAGCCGCCAGCACCTATTGTAGAAGAAATAGGCGTTGCTCCAGGCCCTGATTACGTATGCGTTCCGGGAAGCTGGGAGTGGAATGATAGGTGGGTTTGGAAAAAGCATGTGTGGGTTGCAAGGCCCCATCCCTATGCTGTATGGGAGCCGGCTCATTGGCATTGGTCTCATCACCACAACGGTTATATTTTTGAACCGGGACACTGGAGATAGTATATACTGATTCCAGTTGAAAGTTGGACTTTTTAGTTGCTTCAAAGCCCCGGGATTCGACGATCGTAAAGCTAGCTGTATTGAATTAATACAGCGCGCTTTACGATCGTCGAATCCCGGGAGCTTTCACGCTAGCCAAAATTTCTCATTTTGAGCTATGAGCAGTATATAC
>JBAWZJ010000212.1:0-3893 GCA_037143085.1 Parachlamydiaceae bacterium
GCTTTTCGATTAAAATTTCAGGGGTAATATACTAATGTCGATATTACCCCTGAAATTTTAAGTCGAAAATCGGCTCAAAAGAACCCGAAAATCGACTGAACCTTAGTTTCGAAAGAGGTCTAATAAATGGAGTTTAAACTCAAAACAGAATTTCTCCCTTGCGGCGACCAGCCTCAGGCTATCGATAAGATCTCTGAGGAGATCACTGCTGGGCGGAAATCACAAGTTCTTTTGGGGATCACGGGATCCGGAAAAACCTTTACGATGGCCAACGTGATCCAAAGGGTCCAGCGTCCCACCCTCATCATAGCCCACAACAAAACACTCGCTGCACAGCTGTACCAAGAATTTAAAACTTTTTTTCCAGAAAACGCTGTCGAATATTTCGTCTCCTACTACGATTATTATCAGCCAGAAGCCTATATTGCCAGAACTGACACCTACATAGAAAAAGACATGGCGATCAATGACAAGATCGATAAAATGCGCCTCAGCGCCACAAGATCGCTTCTCGAACGTAATGATGTCATCATCGTCGCCTCAGTATCGTGCATCTATGGATTGGGATCGCCGGAATACTACCGTCAAATGAACCTGACAATGACAACAGGAGAAGAACGGCGGCGTGATGATATCTTACTCCACCTTGTGGAGATGCAATACAAAAGAAATGATTTCGACTTTTCCCGTTCGACATTTCGGGTCCGAGGAGATGTACTAGAGATTTTCCCCGCTTATGAAGAAGACCTCGCCTTAAGAGTGGAATTTTTCGATGAAGAGATTGAAAGAATCAGCGAGATCGACCCTCTGACAGGAAAAGTGAAACGACGGATCAATACCATAACCATTTATCCAAGCTCCCACCACGTCACACCCGAAGAAGTCCGTCTCAATGCTATCCAAACGATCCGGGCGGAACTAAAAGAACGGATGGAGTTCTTTGAAAAAGAAAATAAACTCATTGAACTGCAACGTATCCAGCAGCGAACCATGTATGACCTGGAAATGCTCAAAGAAGTAGGGACATGCAAAGGGATAGAAAACTATTCACGCCACTTCAGTAAACGGCAGCCCGGCGCACCCCCTCCATGCTTAATCGACTACTTCCCCAGTGACTATCTTCTTATCATTGATGAATCCCACCAAACGATCCCCCAACTTCACGCCATGAGCAATGGAGACCGCGCACGGAAGCAATCGCTCGTCGATTTTGGCTTCCGCCTCCCCTCAGCTTATGACAATAGACCTTTGAAATTCGAAGAAACCTACGGAAGGATCCATCAAGTCGTTTACGTCTCAGCAACTCCTGGGGCATGGGAAGTCTCGGAAACCGGCGGAGAAGTCGTCGAACAGTTGATTCGTCCAACAGGACTACTCGACCCGGAAATTGAGATCCGTCCGGCCAGCGGCCAAGTTGATGATTGCCTTGCAGAGATACGCCAACATACAAAAAGAGGCGGCCGCGTCCTCATCACAACGCTAACAAAGAGACTCGCTGAAGAACTAAGCAAATACTTGACCGACTTGAATGTTAAAGTGAAATATCTCCATTCCGATATCGACACAATCGAGAGAGTGCAGATCATCCGCGATCTCCGCGCAGGAGTATGTGATGTCCTCGTTGGCATCAACCTACTCAGAGAAGGGCTCGACATGCCTGAAGTCTCCCTTGTCGTCATTCTCGACGCGGATAAGGAAGGATTCCTAAGAAGTGAAACAGCCCTCATCCAGACATGCGGACGGGCAGCACGCAATGTGGAAGGACGCGTCATCATGTACGCCGATAAGATGACAACAGCTATCCGTAAAACAGTCGAGACAACGAATGCTCGACGGATTATCCAGCAGAAATACAACGAAACCCACGGAATCACCCCAAGAAGCGTTAAACGAGATATCGCACTCCTGGTTGAACCTGAAGAAGAGGTATTGTATCCAACGGTAGAATCTCGGCAGCACGCCTATGCGGCAGAAGAATCTCACCACTACATGACACCTGATGAAATCAATAAAAAGATCAAAGAATACGAAATCGAAATGAAACGGGCTGCGAAAGAAATGCGCTTCGAAGAAGCCGCCAACTTCCGCGACCTGATGAGAAAGTATCAACAAATAGAACTTTCTTTCGGCTAAACTTAAGATCAAGCCATTGAGAACCCCAATCCCTCTGCTAAAAGACGGTCTAAGCGAGCATTAAATTCTTTTTGATCTTTATATGTGGCGGATAGATCCAACATAAAAAAACAGGTGTGAGCTACAGGAATTAAAGATTGAGTGTTTTGAATGTTCATTGTTAGATAGTCCTTACCTTCCGCAGTTCTACCACCTAACGTTTTATTCGACGTGACAACCCGCATGAACATTTCCAATGTTTCCGGTGATGCTTCACCGATCCAGTGGAGCAAAAAGCCTTTTACCTGTTTCACTTGCTCATCTGTTATAAAGGGACTTCCCTTACTCCACTCTAATTTTTCTTTAAGTAAATCTTTCGTTAACATCCCTTGAATGCGTATTTTTAAAGCATCTGCCCCAGCTTCCTTAAGAGAACCCCATACTTCTTGCCCTAAAAAACTCTTCATTTCAGTGGCAATGCACGATGCTGCTTGTAATCTTCCATCGCTGCGAGCTTCACTTAAGATATTTGTTCTTAAAAATGCCCTATTTTCTGGGTTTGAAAAATCCGCTAAATTTCCCCCATCCCACGGCCCATCAGGATCTAGAAGATAAGAAGCTTGAAGTAAAATCTCAGAATCAATTCCATTGGGTGGAGCTTTAGCTCCTGTTAGTGCAATAATATCTGGTATCCCCTTTAAAAATAAAAACTTACTCATTTGTGTCTCTTCAGAATCTTCATCTGAAAAAATGAGTGTAAATAGAGCTGATGAGAAAATTTGTCCTGTTTTAAAACCTGAGCTGGGAGTGCAGCAAAGAACAAATAACCGTCCAACTACCTGATAAAGATCCCTTTCATTTTCCTCCATCTTAGGCATAACGCCATCATCGTTCCTGTCAACCTTTAGACCATGTTCAGAGCAAAACAAACCATCAAATAGTTTTGTTATAAAATCACGTCTTACACCGCCAATATCAATCGCTACAGATAATCCCTCTTCCGTAACGTATTCAATATTGGGAAACGGTCTTCCACTTAGCAATATTTGACCCAATTCTCTCAATAATTCTACAGGATTCTCTTTTAGGATTCGTATATCCACTGTAAATCTTGTAAATAAAGTCTCCACTTCATCAGAAAACACTTCAGCATCCGGCCTCAACTGTGGAAGCTGTTGTATTAAAGGACAATCGCTGTAATAAAACGTTCGGCAGTTTGGAAGCTCTGACGGCAGCTCTTCCAAAGCTGTGCAGTCGCTGCAATAAAGCTCTTTGCAGCTTGGAAGCGCCGGCAGTTTTTTCAAAGCTGTGCAGTTACGGCAATTAAGCGTTTTACAATTTGGAAGCGCCGGCAACACCTTCAAAAGTGGGCAAAAGTTGAACTTAAGGTCTTTGCAGTTTGGAAGCTCTGACGGCGGCTCTTCCAAATTATCGCAGCCAAAACAATCAAGTATTTCGCAGTTTGGAAGCGCCGGCAACACCTTCAAAGTTGTACAACCGATGCAATCAAGCCCTTGGCAGGCTGGAAGCGCCGGCAACACCTTCAAAAGTGGGCAAAAGTTGCACTTAAGGTCTTTGCAGTTTGGAAGCGCCGGCAGCTTCTTTATTTTGTTATTTTTTATAACTAAAAAAATAAGATCGGAACAATTCTCAATTAATTTTATCAAAAAATCTGGAGGTTGATTTTCATCAATGCCTTGTAAATTGACACGTCTCAGGTGTGGCGCCAATTGTAAAAGAGTTTCTTTGCTCACCCCTGTCTCAAGTAAGGAGGCTAAAGG
>JBAWZJ010000213.1:0-3890 GCA_037143085.1 Parachlamydiaceae bacterium
GTATATACCAGAGAGAAGAATATGAGCAGAAAGCAGTCGTCCGTTTTAGCAGAAGTTAATATCACAGACTTTACCAAAAAAGGTCACGGTTTAGGCGTCATTGTCGGCAGTGACCGGAAAGTAGAAGTTCCTTTCACTATTCCAGGAGACAAGGTGTCGGCCTCTCTTAGAAGGAAGCGGGGTGGGGTCTTTGCTTCTCAGCTCAACCAGATTATTGAGCCTTCTCCAAGCCGGATAGCTCCCCGTTGTGTTCATTTTGCCTCATGCGGTGGCTGCCGCTGGCAGCAGATAGACTATACCCAGCAATTGGATATCAAGCAAAAATATATTGAATCCCTTTTCCGCCCTCTCTTACCAGAAAATGTTCCGATCAATCGTATTATCCCTTGCGATCCGCCTTGGCATTACCGAAATAAAATGGAGTTTTCGTTCTCTAGCGATGCAGCAGGAAGCAAGTTTTTAGGGCTAATTATTGATGGAAGCCGGGGAAAGGTGGTTAATCTTACAGAGTGTCATCTGGTCAATCCCTGGTTTGTCGATGCGATTAAAGCAACACATCAGTGGTGGTTGGAATCTGGAGTGCTTGCTTATCATCCTCACAGCGATAAGGGGTCTCTTCGCACGTTGACAGTACGTGAGGGGATGAGCACAGGGGATCGATTGGTTATGTTGACGGTTTCTGGGAATCCCGATTACGCATTAAATAGGCAACAACTTGATAGTTTCACTGCATTTTTACGAGATGCAATAAAACCTGAAAATCCCAAAAGTACTCTGAGTATATTTTTAAGAATTCAGCAAGCGGTTAAAGGACAGCCAACGAATTTTTATGAGATGTTGTTATTTGGACCGGACTATATTCGCGAGGTGTTACATATCCAGACAGAGCGTGAAGGGGAGATGACTTCTTTAGAGTTTGATGTGAGCCCATCGGCTTTTTTTCAGCCGAATAGCCGCCAAGCAGAGAAGTTGTATTCACTAGGGTTACAGTTGCTAGATATCCACCCAGGTAGTGTTGTTTACGACCTTTATTGTGGCACAGGAACTCTTGGTATTTGTGCCGCAAAGAAAGCAAAAATGGTGATAGGAGTAGAAATCTCTCCTGAGTCGTCGCTCGATGCAAGAACTAACGCAACGAAAAATGGATTAGAAAACGTGAAGATTTTTACGGGATCAGTCCGCGATGTCATCGATGAAATACGGAAGGATAAGGTGTTGCCGCCCCCCGACGTTGTGATGTTAGATCCGCCTCGAGCAGGACTTGATCCGGAGACGTTGCTCCATTTGGAAGCGCTAAAACCTAAGAAAGTGCTTTATATTTCATGTAATCCGGCGACGCAGGCAGAGAATCTTGCTGTTTTGCAACAAATCGGTTATCGGGTTCTTGTTGTGCAGCCTGTGGATCAATTTCCTCATACTGTTCATGTTGAAAACATTATCGTTATGGAGCTGTCCCCATGAGAGGTCTATTGATTTTTCTGGTGTGTGCTTTTATGGAGTGTCGAGGAGAAGTTTCTCTTGTCTCTTTTTTGGAGGAGGATATACCTCGTCTAAAACGTGCGGATGAGTTTCTCGAAGCAGGTCTTTACGATCGGGCGATTGCCTCTTATCAAGAAGCTTTAGCAGAAGAAAATAGTGCACCACAGGTGAAATTCCGTTTAGCCCTCGCTTATATGAATACCCATGAATATGAGAAAGTTATTGGTCTCCTGAAGGAAAATAAAGAGGGGAATGCACCCTACCTATTAGCATTGGCGTATAAGGAGCAAAAAAAGTACAGTTTGGCTAAACAGGCTTTAGAGCAATATCTTGCAAACCCTTCATCATTTGCTGAAGAGGCCCGCCTAGAGTTAGGAATCGTCGAATTTTTGAGTGGCCAATATCAAGAATCGAGAAAACAACTTGAACAGGTGACAGTCGAGCGACTGCATCCTTTCGTTGCAATCTATTTAGCACGCCTGAATCTTGTTGAAGGCAATCCTGATGAAGCAATTAAAAAACTTAAAGAAGTCTCTGCAAAAGGGGCTTTAGATTATGAAGTCTCCTATCTTCTGGGAGAAGCGTATTTTCAACAACATCACTATTCTGAGGCGATCGTTCATTTTACATCGGTACTGCAAGAAAAATCGGAATGGTATATCGATGCTTTGTACTACCTTGGATGGAGTTATTTGAAAAATGGAGAGCTGGATCGCGCAGAGGAATCCTTTAAGAAAATGGTTTCAATAAATCCTCAAGAAAAGGGGTATCTCGCGTTAGCTCGCTGTTACGCAGGTTCGCCTGAGAAGATAGAAGCGGTCCTTTCTCCTCCGGGGCGGATTCATTCTCCTGAAGGTAAGGCTCAAGCTCTACTTCTTCGAGCTGAAGCTGCGAAAAGTTACGAAGAGCGAGATGTGTTGTATCGTGCGTTAACAGAAGATTCGAGCAAATTTTTGTATATGGCATACATGCGAGGTTTAAATGATTTTGACTACGCAGAGATGTTGCAGTTATCTGGAAACGAAGTAGGGGCAGAAAAAGGGTATCGACGGGCGGCTGAAGCGTTTGCTCTTGCATCCAAAGACCCTTTACTGGAAGCTGATGCTTTAAAATACCAAGCACTAGCCGTCAGCCATTGGGATAAGAAGCAAGCCTTAATGATTCTCAATCGGGTGGGAACAGTTCAAGATCGGGGAGAAATTTTGTATTTATGGGGTTATTTTGCAGGATCTATCGACTTTCCCCTTGCTGTAACCTCATTGCGTGGCGCTGCTGCGGAAAAAGGGAGCCGTTTTTCCGATATTGCTTTGCACCACCTCGGCGGTCTCTATTATCAACGAGGGGAATATGAGGATGCGGAGGGTGTTTACCTTGAGCTTGTTAGTGCCTATCCTAGCTCTCCGCTTGCTGCTGAATCATTGTATTGGACAGCCTGTTGTGCGGATAAATTGAATCGAGAAAAGGATGTTGGCAAAAAGAGGCGTCAGCAGGTTTTTGATCAGTATCCTAGCTCTCCTTATGCTCCGGAAGCTTATTTCACTGTTTATAGTTATCAAGATTATCTCCAGGGAGATAAAAGTGCTATGAAGCATCTTGAAGGTTTTCAAGAAAAATTTAATGAAACTCCTTTTTTGATCGAAGCTTATTATTTGATAGGGCTTGATTATAAGAGGGACAGGAAAACTTCGGAAGGGAGATGGATAAGAAAGAAAAGTTTGACCGATGCGATCGATGCTTTTCAACAGGTGGAGATTCTTTTTGATGTTTTTGAAGATAAAAAACTTATTCCCAAGGATAAATTCGACTACTACGCGGCGATGCGTTATAGGGCAATCCTTGAAAGGGCAATGGGAAATTTGGCGATAGCTGAAGAAGCGCAAGGGGCCAAGCGGCAGATTTATATAGACTATTCAGAAGAAGTCTTTAACACTCTTCTTAAAGAGTTGAGCCATGAGGAACACCTCTTGGCAATTGGTGGTTTTTCTTCTATCATCGATGAAAGTACCTTTGGTCTAGCGCGGACCTACATTGAATCGGGGAGGGATCTTAAAGCTGACGAGCTGTTAGCGCAACTCCTTGGACGGAATCCCAAAAGATATTATGAGGCCAGAGCTTGGGATGAAAAAGGGCGAATTTCCATGCGCCAGGGAAGGTTCCAGGAGGCGTTAGATCGGTTTAAGAAGGCGGAAGAGATCGCAGGAAGAGATGTTTTAACCACAGACCAGCGGTTGGATTTATTGATGCAGCAGAGTTTGTGTTGCCGTGAGATGAAGCGATTTGATGATGCAATTTTAGTGTTGTCTCGGGTTGTCAATGATGATGCCGTTTCTACATTGCGTTTGAAAGCAATGTATCTGCGGGCTGAAACTTACGAGATACAAGGGCGTCTTGAGTTGGCAAAAAAACAACTC
>JBAWZJ010000214.1:0-3885 GCA_037143085.1 Parachlamydiaceae bacterium
GCTCTATACGCATTTCCTCAAAGATATGCATCACCTGAAAGTCCAGAAGAATGGGAAAAAATACAACAATTACAAGCACCGATCAGGCAATACGCTGAAGATGTTCGAACAATCTTTGAATCCTACGTTTTTGTCATTGCGCCCTAACTTCGCCGACGCTTGAAAAGACTACAAAAGTACTTGAAAAGCGTTTTTGTCGCATGATCAAACGATTCGGTAACGAATATGCTGGTGATTTAAATGTATACCGAACGTCATTCAAAAAATTGCATTTCTTTATAGTATTTCCTATGAAGTTGTGCTACGCTTCTTTACTCGAGTTATCGAATGAACGGTATACTTCTTGATTTTTTTGAGTATTATCAATAGAAAGGAATTTTATGTATCCGGATGCTACAGCCTCTCCTTTTCCGCTTGGAATCCCTGTTTTTAATGGTTTCAGTTCGTGGCATAGTAGTGACCGTTCCAACTTTTATTTTCCTCAAAAAACAACTGTTCCAAATGCCCTTTCAGCTAATCATACTGTTATAGAGATGTCTAAAAAGGAGATAGAAAGGACTGTGCCTCCTATGAGCTCGAAAAAAATCATTTGTATCGCAACAACTCTCACTGCCTGTTTATTAATTCCAGGAGCTATACTTGTTTCTCTAAATCACCAATCTAAGGTTCCTTACAGTTTGATTATCTTAGCGGCTGTGACCGGAGCTATAGCAATCCGCGCCTGCGATATAGGAGGTCGTAAGGAACAACAAGTAACCTATCGAGGTTTAAATACTTAAAAGACTTCCCATGAGACCGGGGTCCCTCGTTTAACGGCAGATTTGAGCTGTTTACCTACAAGTCTTTCGATATCCTTCGGAGGAAGTCCCTTATTTGGCCTTAACGAACTCATATGCTCCCGCTGAACTACTGTTCCAGCGGCGATATCTTCAACAAAATAAAGAGAAGGGCGGTGCGAATATGACGTCTTTTCCGACGGAAGCGGTCCGTACGAAATCCCTCCCAGTGCCTGCCAAGCCTTAAGAGACTCTTCAGTCAACAACTGGAACTCTTCAGGCTCCATAGAAAAAGCGCTATCCACCCCACCATCTTTCCTATCAAAGGTTAAGTGTTTTTCGATAATGCATACTCCGAATGCAATACTTGCTACAGCAACACCAATACCTATCGTGTGGTCCGAAAGACCGACAGGAACATCAAAAGCCAACATCATATCCGAAATCGTCCGCAAATTTGCATCTTCCGCCTTTGCTGGGTATGACATGGTACATTTAAGCAGTATTAAATCACGACATCCAGCCTCTTTCGCTGCATTTACAGCATCGGCAATTTCACTTTTCGTGGCTCCGCCTGTTGATAAAATCAACGGTTTTTTCGTTGCAGCAACTTTTTGGATTAATGGAATGTCAATAATTTCAGGAGATCCAATTTTATAACATGGGACATCAAGGCCCTCGAGAAAGTCTACAGCTGTTTCGTCAAAAGGTGTGCTAAAAGCGAGCATTCCTAATTCCTTACACTTTTCAAAAATAGGAATATGCCAATCCCAAGGTGTATACGCTTCGTTATACAGATCATATAAAGTCTTTCCTTTCCACAAGCTAGTTTCATCCGTAATCAAGAAATCACCGTCTTTAATGTCTAATGTGATTGTGTCGGGAGTGTAGGTTTGTAATTTAATCGCATGAATGCCTGCTTTATGCGCCACATCGACAAGTCTCAACGCCATCTCAAGCGAGCCGTTATGGTTAGCCGACAACTCTGCAACAATAAAAGGAGGGTGATCAACTCCAATTTTTCTGTTACCTATTTCAATTTCTTTCATGATAACTCCTCAAAAATTTTTGTCTGCTGTCGCATAGAAAGATACCCTTGGTGGCTGATTATTAGGTGATCGTTTACAGGGATGCCCACCATTCTCCCAGTGCTAATAAGCCTTCGAGTTAGCTCGTGATCGCTTTTTGATGGAGTTAGATCTCCACTGGGGTGATTGTGAATAAGGATGATGCTTACAGCTTTATTTCTGATGGCAGGATAAAAAACCTCACGTGGATGAACTGGAGTCTCAGTTAATGTCCCAATAGAAATGACTGTATGATCAATTACAATACCTTTAGCATCCTGCATCACAATCATAAAAAGCTCCCGCCTCTCATTGACAAGCTCATCTTTTACCAGATTATATGCGTGGAGCGGATGTTCGATTTTATACTTTGGTCCGATGCATTGTTTAGAAAGACGGAGTCCTAGATTGAATGAAGCTCGAAGTTGAATAGCTTTTGCTTCGCCGATCCCCTTCACTTCACACAATTCCGAAACCGTTGCCTGGCCTAGTTTTTCTAGACCGCCGAAACGGCTTATGAGTTGATGCGAAAGCTGAAGCACAGGAGCTGATTGAGTGCCGCTGCCTAGAACTATAGCAATCAGTTCCGCCGAAGATAAAGCCTCAGGCCCATGCCGCATCAGCCTTTCCCTTGGACGTTCTGTTACGGGCAGTTCATTAATCGAATACAGCAATTTATCCGTCATGTTGGATATAACTCTGCAACCGATTTTCTAAGGCTGAGGGAATTTCCACTTCAAGCAAGATATCATTCTCTTCATAGTCTTGTTTAATAATATTGCCAAGTCTCATGACTTCGCTAACAAGGACATATTCTGATTGAGGGATTCTTAAAAAAACCCGCTTGCGTATTTTGCTTAACTCTTCGAGCATTATTTTTTGCAACTCATCAAATCCTGTGTGGTTGAGAGCTGAAATTTGTACTGTTCTTGGATATTTAATACACATCCGTTGGATCATTGAAGGGTCTTGGCATACGTCGATTTTATTCAATACCGTAATGACAGGAGTAGACTCAGCCTTTAATTCTTTTAACACCTCAAATGTTGTATTGGCCTGTTCCTCAGCCATTGGATGACTGACATCAACCAAATGTAAAAGGATGTCTGAATGGACAGCTTCTTCAAGAGTACTTTTAAATGCTGCTACAAGTAAGTGAGGAAGCTTTCTTATGAATCCGACTGTATCCACCAAAAGAATTTCTTGGTTATTTGGCATCATAAATTTGCGTGTCGTCGTATCCAGAGTAGCAAATAGCTTATCCTCAACAAAAACTCCTGCATCTGTTAAGGCATTCAACAGAGTTGATTTTCCAGCATTGGTGTAACCTATGATAGAAAAAACGGGTATTTCAGATCGCTGCCTCGCCTGTCTCTGTGTGTCGCGATGGGTTTTTACCTCATCAATCTCAGCCTGAAGCTGGCTAATCTGCCTCTTTAAGATCCTCTTATCGATCTCCAGCTGCTTTTCCCCTTCCCCTTTGAGGTATCCACCACCGGATCCAGATCCCCCTGAACCATGCTGTCTGGATAAGTGAGTCCACAATCTTTTCAGACGGGGCGCTTGATACTTCACTTGAGCCAGCTCCACCTGAAGACGCGCTTCCTTAGTCTGAGCTCTTTGAGCAAAAACACCAAGAATCACTTCAGTTCTGTCAATCACAGGAAGACCGAATAACTTTTCAAGGTTGCGCTGTTGAGCCGGAGAGATCTCATCATCAAAAATCACCATGTTGGCGTGCAACTCTTTCGTTGCAGCGATAAGCTCTTCTAGTTTGCCTTCACTTACATACGTTGCTGCATCGTAGCGACGCACGCTACAAGGAACCTTACGGAGTACTTCAACACCATACGTTTCAGCAAGAAGGCCAAGTTCTTCCACATGCCCCTCACTTGTACACCGTTCGGCTTTTCCTTTATAAACGGAAACTAGCAAAGCCTTTAATGGCTCGTTTGGCCCCCTCTCGGAGTGTCCTATTGTATCGTGGGTCGGATTCATTATTCCTCAACTGTTTCGAAACAGTTGAGGAATAATGAATCCGA
>JBAWZJ010000215.1:0-3880 GCA_037143085.1 Parachlamydiaceae bacterium
CGCGAGAGCTTTCACGTTCGATCCAGTGTAAGGAATTTATGGGAAAGAGCACTAGGAGCATACAACCATGACAGAAGTAATATCCAGCACACAATGTCGCTTGCTTGAATGGGATACGGCTTTCTTTGGAAGAAGGATCGGTAAAATAGAGAGATGTGATTTGAATGCCCATAACATGCAATTGGCCGTCGACTGGGCAGCGACTCACCACATAGATTGTCTTTATTATTGTTGTGCAATTGACAATGACCAGGCAATACGCACCGCTGAACTCTATCAATTCAATCTGGTCGATGTCAAAGTGGAGATGACACTTGAGTTGTCCAAGCAAGAAGTATCCAACAATAAGGATATCTTTGTCAGACCCTATCGAACAGGCGAGTTGGCTCAATTAGAAGCGATCAACGATGACATCTTTGAAAATGGCAGATTTTATCACGACCCGGAATTTAGTAGGGATCAAGCATCCGCCCTATATCGTGAATGGTTAAGAAAAAGTTGTGAATGTCACGCCGAAGTGGAGTTTAGAGGATTTGCGTCGGACACTGGCATAAGTCTTTTAAACTCCGGTGAAACCGTTTTCGTGGCGGAATATGAACATCGCATTGCCGGCTTTATAACCTTCCATAAAGAAAACGCATCAACAGCACGCATCGGCATTGTGGGCGCCTGTTCAAAAACTCGTCGAAAAGGCATTGGAGGTGCTCTTGTCGCTGCAATGATCAAACATTATAAAGATGATGTTATCAGAAAAATTAAGGTTGTGACGCAAGGGCGTAATATTGCCGCACAGAATCTTTTTCAAAACCAAGGATTCTATGTAGATTCCATGTCCCTGTGGTATCACAAATGGTTCAACGTGTTCAACAACCGTTTTTAGGTGCAAAATAAAATGAATCTCCCAATTCCTTTTAATCGTCCAAGTCCTCAAGGTAATGAGCTCGCTTATTTTTCTGAAGCCCTACAACGGGGACATATTTCAGGCGACGGATTCTTTTCCAAGGAATGCCATCGATTGATCGAAAAAGTCTTAGGAGTACATAAAGCCCTGATGACAACATCTTGCACACATGCCCTTGAAATGTCTGCGTTGCTATTGGATATCCAGCCGGGCGACGAGGTCATTCTTCCATCCTACACTTTTGTATCAACGGTGAATGCTTTTGCTTTGCGGGGGGCAAAACCCATCTTCATCGACATCCGTTCCGATACATTAAATTTTGACGAGACCGAGCTAGAACGACTAATTTCTTCCAAAACGCGCGCTATTGTGTTGGTTCATTACGCTGGTGTTGCATGTGAGATGGATACCATTATGCAAATTGCCAAGAGGTATCAAATCCCTGTTGTTGAAGACAATGCCCACGGGCTATTTGGAGTGTATAAAGGTCGATACTTGGGAACTTTTGGACAGCTTGCAACGCAGAGCTTTCATGAAACGAAAAACTTTACATGCGGTGAAGGTGGAATGCTCCTTATTAATGATCCACAATTAGTTGAAAGAGCAAAAATAATTAGAGAGAAGGGGACAAATCGCGATCGTTTTTTTCGAGGTCAAGTTGACAAATACACATGGGTTGATTTGGGTTCGAGTTATTTGCCCTCAGATATGCTTGCAGGTTATCTATTGGGCCAATTGGAAGTACGGGATAAAATTCAATCAAAACGAGCTCGGATCTGGCAAAACTATTTCGTTGGATTGGAAGATTGGGCCAATCGGCATGGGATACGGCTTCCTGTGATCCCGGAACATTGTACACAGACTTATCACATGTTTTACTTATTGTTTCCATCGTTTGATAAACGGCAATCGACGATCTTACATTTGAAATCACAGGATATTTTGAGTGTCTTTCACTATATGCCGCTGCACTTATCAGAAATGGCTGGCCAATGGGGCTACCGAGCTGGAGATTTTCCGGTGACGGAGAGAATTAGCGACACGATTGTCCGTTTACCCTTTTATAACGAGATCACAGAAACAGAACAACAACGAGTAATCGATGCTTTGCTTACCTTAAGGATCGTATAAAGCTATCCAAGTAAAATTTATACTCAATCTCCGGATACTGGGTAAACTTCGAACTTTTGACAGGCTCGGCCTCTCACTAGAATTTTCAACACACTCAAAAATTAAGAGATTAAAATTCACTTGAAACAATATATTCAAGAGTGCTAAATCCAAAAAACAGCCAAAATTCCCATAGATAGTGGGAATTTTGGCTAATTTCCATCTAAATTTTACTTAAATTCCCATAAAAAATAGGAATTCTGGTAAAACAAAGAGAAGACTGTTAGCCGAGGAAATTATGAAAAATATATTAAAATCCGTTGAAACACCCTATATAGATGCTCAGACACTTCTGAAGCTTTTAGCTGACTATAAAAAGCCTCGAGAAGCTATTTTAAGGATGGTGAAAAATGAGGAGTTAATCCGATTGAAAAACGGTTTTTATCTAATCAACGAAAAAATTACGCATGGATCTTCTAGGGTTATTCCATTTGAGCAGGTAGCGAACTTACTGTATGGTCCTTCTTATGTAAGCATGGAATGGGCATTATCTTTTTATGGAATGATTCCCGAAAGGGTGCACACCGTTACAAGCATGACATTAGGGAGAAATAAAGAGTATCACACTTCTGTAGGAGATTTTTCATATTACGCCTTATCTTCTGAAAGTTACTCCATAGGGATTACGCAAAAAAATTCCCGAGACTTTATAGGGGGATTTTTACTAGCTAGTCCTGAAAAAGCATTAGCCGATATGGTTTTTAAAACATGTAAAAATTTGGATAAAGATCAACTTAAAGATGAGTTATTGGAATCAAAACGAATGGATAGAGAATGTTTTCATGAACTAAACAAAGATTTATTAGAAAATATAGCAAAATCTTACCACGCTAAACATGTCTATTACCTCGTAGACTTAATAGGAGTATTATGAATTTTGATTCAAGCATTAAGCAAATGCTTAATAGTTATCCGGATGCCATGCCTCAAATCGATAAATTGAGAGAAATTTTACAACAAACAGCTCTTCTAGGGCTGGCTCGCCATCAATTTTTCCAACACGCTGTTTTTTACGGCGGAACGGCGTTGCGGATTTTATATGGATTAGATCGATATAGAGAAGATCTGGATTTTTCCCTATTAAAACCTGATTTGGAATTTGATTTTACTCCATTTATTCATGGAATGCATCAAGAGTTAATGGCGATGGGATTTGAGTTGGATATAGATCTACGTTCAAAAAATGCAGACACAGGAATTTGGTCTGCATTTTTGAAAGGCAACACCCTATCGATGTTATTATCTATCCATGAAAAAAACAAAATAAAGGGAATTCATCCTGAACAGAAAATCCAGATCAAACTCGAGATAGATACTGATCCACCCCTTTCACACTTGCCTTTGGAAAGTAAATTAGTCAAAAATCCAGTGCCCTTTTATGTTGCTACATATGCGATTGCTGATCTTTTCGCTGGAAAAATGCACGCAGCTCTCTGTAGAAACTGGAAGAAGCGGATCAAAGGGCGAGATTGGTATGATGTTATATGGTACATACAAAGCGGCATCCCGGTAAATTTAGTCCATCTGAGAGAGCGGATGAGGCAAACTAGGCATTTACATTCAGATGAAAAATTCGGAGAAAGCGAATTACTAAGAAGGATACACGAAAAAATAGATGAGATTGATTGGGAATTAGCAAAGTCGGATATTGCCATGTTTATCCCGGATAAACAAAGATTAAGTGTCTGGTCAACTTCATTTTTCCACGATCTGATAGATCATTTAAGAGTTGTGGATGATATCAAATAGCTTATTCACTCACCTTACGCACTAGCTATTTTTTCAAATAATTTCTGTAGCTCTTGAAAC
>JBAWZJ010000216.1:0-3877 GCA_037143085.1 Parachlamydiaceae bacterium
GAAAATGATCGTCTGTTGCTCTTTATTGTCTTCAAGTAGACGGTCTAACAAGCGAAGTTTGTGGTCTAAGTTGTCAGCAAAATACAATATCTGCTCGATATTTTCATGTTTTTTTGTATCTGCTGCTAAATTGATTTGGAATGGATTTTCCAACAGGTTTTTCGATAGTCTGAGGATGTTTCCTTCGAGCGTCGCTGAAAACAACACTGTTTGTACATCTGCTGGTAATTGCGAAGCAATATGCTCTACAGGTTGGATAAATCCCATGTCTAACATTCTATCTGCTTCGTCAAGAACGAATAACTCGACTCCTGAAAAGTCTATACGACCTCGTTCAACGTGGTCAATGAGACGGCCTGGTGTTGCAACAAGGATCTCGTAAGGGCGTGCGAGTTGTTTGTTCTGCACAGGGTAAGGAGCTCCACCGTAGATACATACAGTTCTCACTCGAGACATGTGTTGACTGTATTTTACTGCTTGTGTGGCAACTTGCATTGCCAGTTCCCTCGTTGGTACGAGTATTAGAACGCGAGGTCCTGTGCTCTTTGTTTTAGCTGGCTTGTTGATTAAGTTAAGAGCTGGCAAAAGGAATGCAGCTGTCTTACCGGATCCTGTTTGTGCAGATGCAAAAATATCGCATCCTTCAAGCATTTTTGGAATAGCTGTTTCCTGAATAGGGGTAGGTTTGGTATACCCAGACTCGGCAAGAGCTTTTATGATTTCAGGGGCCAAATTTAATGAAGCGAACGGCATATAATACTTTTTGTTGTTTGTTGTTGACTCGATCGCTACATATTTTTTTTGGTGTAAAATCGAGTTTAAATAATTGACTCTGAACTACTATAGCATCTTTTAAACATTTTGTATAGGATAATCGTAACTTATACCGAACGTGATTCAACAGTTGGCATTTGTTGCACGTCAAAACTTTAGGGCTTTTCGCGCAGTTCGAAATACCAACTTTTGAATTACTTTTGGAAGCAATATATCATCTTAGGTGTAAAGAAATATGAAAGAATTGGAACGACGATTTCAAAAAAATTTAAGTTTATGGGCAAAGACTTGTCCTAAGGAGGCGGTTTTACTGCCTTATATTAATCCGAGTGATGTTGTTGCATGCAAGACGGATCGCAAGGAGATAAATGCTAAACGCAAAAATTTCTACCTTCACTCGCAAAAGGGAGCGGAGGTGGAAGCTTCTGCATGGTTTCAGTCGCTTCCCCTCAAGGATATCCCTTTGGTTTGTGTCTATGGCGTTGGATTGGGGTACTACTATGATGCCATTGCCGCTTGGTTAAAAAAAGATAAGACTCGCCACTTAGTTTTTCTTGAAGACAATTTAAGTGTAATTCATCGACTATTTGAAACAGAGCGGGGGACTGCTATTCTCCAAAATCCTCAAGTACAGCTTCTTTATTTTGATGAAATGGATGCCGAAAGCGTGATTTTTGAAGGGCTTTACTGGAATTTTGCCATGACAAGGTTGCTTGTATCTTCTTTAGAAAGTTATAGCAAGTATCGCTCTGAAATGTTAGCCGACCTCCGTCACAAAATCGCTTATGATGCTGCAATGAAAAATGCTCAGGTGGATGAGTATATCCGGTATGGAGCCAACTACTATATCAATTTCTACCAAAATATGCTGTGTTTGGAAAACTCATATTTGGGTAATAACTTCTTTGGTAAATTTCATAAAGTCCCTGCAATCATCTGCGGTGCCGGCCCCTCTCTAGCAAAAAATTTAGAAGGTGTCCGGAGTCTTTTAGATAAGGCTATTGTTTTTGCAGGGGGGTCTGCCTTAAATGTCTTAAATAGCGCCGGATTTCAACCTCATTTTGGCCTGGGGATAGATCCAAATCCAGCGCAATATACGCGAATGAGTCTGAATCAAGGGTATGAAGTTCCATTTTTCTACAGAAATCGGATGTATCATGATGCATTTAAAATGATTCATGGTCCTCGTTTATATATTACTGGTGCCGGCGGATACGATACGGCCTCATTTTTTGAGGAAAGATTGGGGGTCACAGGGGAATTGCTGGATGAAGGTCATAATGTCGTCAACTTCTGTGTCGAGGTGGCAAATGCGATGGGATGTGATCCAATCATTTTTGTAGGTATGGATTTGGCTTTTACAGGAATGAAAGAGTATGCGCCCGGGGTTATTGAAGATGCTTCGGTGCATCAGTCTGAAATTCTTCAGGTAGAAGATGAAGACGAACGAGCTATTCTGAAGCAGGACATATACGGGAAACCAACATATACGTTATGGAAGTGGGTCGCGGAGTCTGACTGGATAGGGGAATTTGCTAAAAATCATTCCTCTATTACAATGCTCAACTGTACTGAAGGGGGATTGGGATTTCCGGGGGTAAAAAATATAACGTTAAAGACGGCTTCTAAAAAGCTGTTGAAGCGTCGTTATGAATTAAAAAATAGGATTCATGGAGAAACTCAAAATAGTACGATAAAAAAGGTGACGACGAGGAAAGTGTCGATGTTGATGAAGGAGTTGTCACAAAGTTTATCAAGGGCGATTGATGACTTCTCTATATTAATAGAAGAGTCTAAAAAAATGATATCTAAGATCAAGGCAGGAGAAAAATCGCCTGCAGAATCTGGAATGGCAGCTTTGGCTGAGACTGAATTGCTTGAGGAGTTGTCATACAAACACGTAATTGAAGTGTTTAACGAAGTTTATGCCAGAATTCTTAGCGGCGATGTCCACGAAATCCAAGTGGGGCGTTATTCTGAAGCTCAAAAAAACACGAAAAGACGGGAGTTGGCTATCAAGAAATTTAAGTTTCTCTCCGATGTTGCTAAAGCCAACAATGTCTTGATTGATTATGCCTTCGAACAGCAAAAAAAGGAGAAGAAAAAAGCTAAATTTCACGTAAAGCTCCCTTCTCCTCCAGAAGCAGGTCTGTATGAGTTAAAAAGGGGGAAATTCGTCATTTCAGATGATGAAATTGGATTGTCAATCAATCAAAAATTTACCCCTGTAATCATTCCAAAAAATCCAAAAGATGGAAAGACGATTGCTAGCGGGCATGTCTTGCGAGTCTTCCTCGACGATAAATGGAAAATAAATGAATGTTATCCTGAAAAGGATGGAGTGCCTGATGGGCAGTGCCTGCTTTATTATCCTAATGGGAAAATTAAAGAAGAGACGTATTACAAAAAAGGGAAATTGCATGGTCCCTCAAGATTTTGGGGCAATCAAGGCAATCTACTAGCCGAAAGTTGGTTTGTTGATGGAAAACAGGAAGGGAAAAGTTGGTTGTATTATCCATCAGGCAAGGTCTATAGTCTTCAAAGATATCTATCTAATGAGTGGAATGGATTACAGGAATTTTACTACGAAAATGGGAAAGTCAAAACATTGATGAATTATTTGAGAGGAAATTTGAGTGGAGTGCCTGTTACGTTAAATCCTGATGGCTCAAAGGCTCGTTAAACATTATTTTTATGTGGTTAAATTTAATTTCCCGGTTGATGTTTTGATGACAATATTGTTTACTTTAATTTTTCATACTATCATCATTTCTTAGTTGTAATGTGAAATTCATTCGTTTTGATTCATTTTTCAAGAGAGATGAAATCCAATGTAATCAATTTTTTAAGAAGGGCGAAAATGCCCATCTATTGAAGTTTATTAAGCTGGAGTTTTCCTCTTTCTTGAACCTAAAAAATTACCAGAAACGCAAAAGAGAAATAATAATTTTGAAAGGATCTTTATGTCTATTAATACAAAACTAACTAGTTATCTACCTCCATCTACCTGCTTATCTCTAAGGCTAGAGGTTTGTGAAGATGGCAAAGTTTCCCTGCGTATCCGGTTGTCACATAATCCAACTTGAGCTAGATTAAATGCTTG
>JBAWZJ010000217.1:0-3846 GCA_037143085.1 Parachlamydiaceae bacterium
GTCTTGATGTACTCCTCCTCCCTGCGTCGAATGATGACGTGACCGTAGAATGGAGGGTGATCTGTTTTCCCTTCTTGCATTTTCTTTGCCGCCTTGTTAAAGTAGACCTCTTATATTGGGTGAGTTAAGAAACTCACTCGCTAACCCACAAGGAAGTCTATGCTGAAGAATATCACATATAAAGATAAATTTGCCATGCTCCAAGAATGGATGCCCTTTATTGTTGACGCAATTAAGAGGGATTTAAGGAATGAGCATTTAAGAAATGACGTCGCTTTTATGAAGCGCTATTTTCCGGGAAAACACCCAACGAAACTGACTGCTGCTGAGTTGGCACCAGCATATATTGATGTGATGGCTAATGGCGACAAAACGGAAGAAGTAGGGGAGTTTCTTACTAACCGCTGGTTGTTGAAGCATAGTGATCTATACCACCATTTTGAGCAAGAATTGTCAAAAATCTGTTCAGATTTTAATGAGTTAACAATCATAGAAAAGCCAACAGCAATGAAGATCATGGAAGATGCAGTGGAACAGTTTGGGCCAATCCAGACTTATCTTTTTTGTGTCTTGAACTCAGTCGTTTTTCCGGAAGATGTTTATGCTCTCCTTGGAAAAAAAGCGAGCCTTCATGCGCAATCTCGTCAAATAGAAGAAGAGCAAGAGCGGGAAGCTGCATCAATGGATGCTCTCAAGCGTGGATATGAGCAACAGATTGCCCGTCTTACAGATAAGTATGAGAAGAGGCTTTTGGGTTTCGAGAAAAAATATACGCAAGATATCAATAGCTTGAAAAAGCAGATTGCTTCATTGCAAAAGAAATCTTCGGGGGTTTAATGCATCCATTTCCTTTTTCCATTAATCCTAAAAATGTCGACGAACGCTTTATGCTCGAAGCATTGAAGGAAGCGTGGAAGGCGTTTCAAAAGAAAGAGGTCCCTGTTGGCGCTGTGTTGGTTCAAGATGAACGGATCATCGCCCGGGGGCATAATCAAGTAGAAATGCTTAAGGATGCCACAGCACATGCGGAGATGTTATGTATTACGTCTGGAGAGTCTGCCTTGGAGAACTGGAGGTTGGCTAACACGACGTTATATGTGACGATAGAACCGTGTAGTATGTGTGCTGGTGCGATGTTGCTTTCGCGCGTTCCCAAATTGGTTTGGGGCGCGCCGGATCTACGGCATGGGGCTAATGGAAGCTGGATAGATCTTTTTGAGAAGACGCATCCGACACACACCGTTGAGATCAGTAAGGGTGTTTTAGGGGAGGAATGCGCAGCTTTAATGCGGGATTTTTTTCAACAACGTCGAGAGGAAAATAAAAAACATGGAGAATAATCCGGCAGAAATTGTTATTCAGTCGATTGTTGAAGCTCAGAAAGCGACGTTGCTTAAGCTGGGACGAAGGATTATTCCTACGTTGACAACGGAGGATATGCTCCAGCCTAACGACTATCCGGAGTTGGAAAATCATCCGGAATTTCGTTACGAAGAAGGAGTGTTGGCTGGTGTTCTGACCGTTCAGGCGGCGCTTAGGGGTGGCGCAAGTTGATTTTGCAGCACCCTTAGATCGTTATCCGTGAAACGGAGGGAGAGCTGTATGTCTGAAACTGTGAACCAACATTAGCAGTTTTTCTTCAAGCTCTTCGATAGCCTGGTTGAGTAGCGTTTCTTTTTCACTTCTATCTAAGGTTTCTGCTGTCACGATTCGGCGTGAAAGGTGTAGAAACTCATCTTTTTTATCGTTAATTTTATCTAGACATTCCTGATACATATGTCTTAATGTTGCTGCTTGGAGTCTTTCTGAGCCGAAAAGAACGATGAAACGTTTTAACCCCATTCTGATTTCTCGACGAGTTAAAATCGATTTGAGGTGGATTTTAGCCCTACGCACAGATTGTAAGATAGCCTCTTTTTCGGGTCTGAGTGTTAAAGCAAAGATAAAGGCTGCAAGGGATAGAAGGAAGCAGACCGACATAATCCCTCCTTTTAGAAAGGTACATGCGCTGAACAAAAGACCGAAGCTGATGGTGGTCGGTAGGTGCATAGAAATTAAGCCGAGCACAAAAAATAGGAAAGCGAATCCAAAAAACATACATTTATAAAAGAAAACATTTTTTTTGTTATTTGTGTATGGTTGGTGATGTAAGCCTGCTTTGCTTTGTTCGATTTCTTGGCGAAAAAGTTCTAAGTCGCTAAAACGGTCGTTTTTTACGGGTAGTTTGGCTGAAAATAGAAGTTTTGAGACTTGTGGAATGTTAGAGGAAAGTCGAAAAAAAATAGGGTGTTTTTCTAATGAGGTATTTGTTAAATAATCTTTATCCATTAGATTCCTTTGTTTTTATTAAAAGACAATTTTATCATATAATGCTTATTAATATCAATATTTTTATTTAATTTTAGGGGTTTTTGTGAGTTTTTTAAATCCAATAAATAGTTACGTAGCGTCCGTGCAGACAGAATTAGCAGACATGTTCGATAAATTTACTAAGCAACAGGCTTCAATGACAGTTCGGAGAATAATTTTGCTTAGCGGAAGTCATATCCCTGATATAAGCATTGATTTAAGTGTAGGTTCTTATAAGGTGGCAGCTGAGTCAGATCCAACGCTTCGTTTTTTTGAGTTTAAATTATACCCTAGACATCTAAAAATTAAAGATTCGTTACCCATAAGAGTGCAGGTGGGAACTACTCAAGAGTTAAGGTCACTTTGCCGGGAAGAGAAATTCGCTGAGGACATGAGATCTGTCTTTGAGGTAGCGATAGATCAGTTGAAGAAAAATAAACCCGATTTGCATCCCTATTATTCATCTGTGATTTAGGGATGCGAGTAGGATTTGAATCACGTATCGAATAGAGCACTTACGAAATCGGCTGATAAATCCTTCGTTGCTAATTTGAGGTTTGTATTATTTTTATCTATCCAAAAAGAACCTTCTAATTTGAATGTTATCGGTATTCTGTTAGGTTTTTTAGAGAAGGTTATTTCGTTTTCTGTCTTATCATATTTAACATCTATCCCTTGTTTTTTTAAGGCAGTTCCGACTGCAGGATTAATTGGAGACTGTCTTTTTTCTAGGATCTAGCCTTTCACTTTCTTCACGAAATCGTCTAGTGTGGTTGGAATTTCTGTTGTTTGGTCTTTATTGTCTTTATAAAACAATTTTCCTTTGTTGTAGGTTAGAAAAAATTTAGCCATTCCTTGCGTTCCCTTCACCATGCATTGCAATTCGTCCTTGTTGTAGACTATTCCCGCCGCGCCCGGGTTAACAAGTTGTCCCTTCATAGCGGATTCCTGCGCTGCTTTTTCTGTGGGGATATCGGGGGTAGTTGCTTTTTTAATAGCAGCAAATTCCTTTTCAAGTTGTTGAGCTAGCTGTTCAAATGTTTTTTCGATCGCATAATCGGAGATTGGTTTCATGAGCTCCTGAATGTTGTCAGCTTGTTTTACCTCGTTACCGGCACGAGCTAACTCCCATTTTTTGTGAGCTATATCATAGGTGAGAGTATAGCTTTTTATTCCACCAGAGCCTTTAACCATGATTGTTGCTTGTAATGGAGATTCTCTACATATAGAGGAGGATCCAGGAGCTTTTTGTAGGAGAGCTTTTTGAGCTACTCCACTGGTTATTTCAGCTTTGGTAACGTTAGATGATGAGAACGATGACTCGAACTCTTTTATAGCTGAGCTCAATAATGGGGATTGATTAGAAGCGCCAACGGGCAAGTAGGGATTTTGAGGGGCTACCATAACATTCTCCTTATTAATAAGGTTGTATTACGGTTTAATTACTCACCTTACGCACGCTTATTTTTTTTAAATAATTTATCTACAAATAAAAAA
>JBAWZJ010000218.1:0-3835 GCA_037143085.1 Parachlamydiaceae bacterium
GAGGCCGCTCACGCGAGCTCGACCCCGAGGCTTTGGCTCAGCCGAAATGTTGCTCGGTTTGCGTAAGGTGAGTTTCTTAGATAGTATATTCCTTACTTCCCGGTAAGATAAAATATCATATTTGTCAACCAGATCCTCAGTGAAAAATTCTCCGCGTTTCCTCGGCGTTCTCTGCGGCTCTCCGGTTATTTTCCCTCACAAATTGACTCAATGTGCAAAGGAACCAGGATTAATATCCGGAACGACGGTAATGTGAGGGTGGACTTTTGCTCGAATGACCTGTTGAATATATGAGAGCGTTGTCCCCACCGATGAGTAACAAGAGGTGCATGAGCCTTGATAGCCAATAACTAGTTCCTTGTCATTAAGAAAATTCAAAACAACGACACCGCCGGCATCAAGAGCTATGTATGGACGGACATCTTGGTCTAACACCTGCTCAATCACTGCTATTTTCTTTTTGAGAGGCAACTCCATCCAACCGGGATATCCTCCGGGAATGACCTGGCCCATGTCTAAGGGGACGGGCGGAGCAACATAAGTGTCTGCAAACGGAAGATCTGTACACTGCTCTGCAGCTTGATCGATCGCTTCCAAAACCAAATTGAGATGAGGATATGTTTCTTTCGGAAATGCGGGCACGTCCGAGCGATCGCGCACTTGCTTATCGATCAAGTCAGCGCTCACACGCCGTGCTTGATCATAATTTTTCCCAACAAGAAGCTCACAAGTAGCCTCTGCAGCGCCAATCAATGCGGATTGTCCATAAACCTGAAATTTGGCATCTACGATGATTCCATCATCTTTATCAACTAACCAGTATAAAACAACTGCATTCCCTGATGCCACTTCACCCCCACGTCCCTTAGCAAGACGCATTAGGCGAGCCTCCGCTTCCTCTGAAGTAAACGAACCGGCACTTCTCGGATTATCTATCTTTGCAATAAGCTTCTTACTGTATCGCACCCAAGGAAATGACGTTGTCAATGTTGCTATTCCCATTATTTCTCTCCTTTAAGGGGCTGTTCAGAATTAATTTGTACATCTGGACAATCCTTAAGCAGATGCGATGAAACTTTGCGGAGGCGCTTCACGTTATCAGCAATGATGTCAACGGCACGATCGATATCATCTTCGGTTGTCTCTCGAGACAAGCTAAAGCTCACAGCACTGTGCGCTAACAATTCTTCCACCCCTGAGGCTATTAATATTAGGGCTATCTGCTGACATGTCCCTCCCCCGATGCTTGCATAAACCCCTTTGCGGTTCAGGGAATACAATAATGCTTCATTGGAGACGCCAGGAAAGCCTATTGCTGTACAATGGGGCAGTCTTTCTTGATGTCGAAAGAAAGGAATAGCATCGGGAATCTGGGCCATAATACCGTCTTCTAATTTAGCTCGCAGCCTGGCGACTTCAGTACACATCAGATCGCGCGCATCGATCGCCTCACGCGCAGCTTGCCCTAACGCCACAAGACCTGCAACACTATAGGCTCCTGCTCGATGCCCGCCTTGTTCTGCTCCCCCCAAAATAAAAGGTGAACTCTTGGTGTCTCCTCGAATAAACAAACCTCCCGTACCAGAAGGTGCGTGAATGTTATCCCCACTAAATGTGAGAAAATGAGAAGGGACCTCCTCCCATTCATAAAAAAGACGACCAAGGACATGAGAGGCGTCAATGTGAAGACGTACACCCCGTTCTTTACAGAGAGCTGCAATTTCTTGGATGGGATTAACAACGCCTGTAAGGCCATTAGCCCATGAGAGAGAAACTAATGCTGTACGTGGATTCATCGCTTCTGCAATAGAATCCACCGTCACAACCCCATGTTTATCCGCTTTAGCCATCTTACCCACACAACTAAGCTGCTCCAACCGCCCAATAGCCAATATCGATGGAGCTTCATCGATTGTCGATGTTATAAATTGGTTTTTCCCTGTATGGACTGTAACATCGAAGTAGGTTGACAGAATTACATGATTAATTCCTTCAGCATTTGATGAAGTGAAAATGATGTCATCAGTTTCCTTTGCTCCAACCAAAGCGTAAATACCGCGTAAAGCATCTTCAACAGCAGGAACTAGTTGCTGCCCTACTTGATGCGGCATTGATGGAACTCCCCACCGTTCTGTTAAAAATGGAAGCATTTTAGCAACTGCTTGGTCTGAAGGACGGGTTGCTGTATTATTGTCTAGATAGATACCTTTTGTCATGTCAACTAAGTTTTGTGAACTTTCCTTTTGCGTATTCATAAACGACCGGAAGTCCGGTCGCTAATTCTAAGTGAAGAACCTGATCTTTTGTTAATCCATCAAGGTCCATGATAATAGATCTCAATGAGTTCCCATGAGCGCAGACAAGGACATTTTTTCCTTCTGCAAGCATTGGAACAATCTCTTTTTTGAAATAAGGGATAGAACGGGCGGCTGTCATCTCTAAACTTTCCCCTCCTGGAGGCGGAACGTCATAACTACGACGCCATATTTTAACCTGCTCTGCACCAAATTTTTCTGCAGTTTCTGCCTTATTGCATCCTTGCAATTCCCCATAAGCTCTTTCATTCAGCTCCCAGCATCGGACCACAGGAATCATATCTTTAGCCGCCTCATGCCCATAAATTTTAGCATTAGCTTCTAAATTACCCTCGCCTTGATGCAAAATAAAGGGAACTTTACCAGAGTGATGGCGACTCATCACAAGCATTACTGTCATTTGAGCCCGAATCAACGTGGTTGTGAAAATAAAGTCTATTGGGATATCCCGAATCACATCACCCGCCACGAAGGCTTCGTCAATTCCTTCTTTGGACAGAGGTATATCGACCCATCCTGTAAACAGATTGCGTTTATTCCATTCCGACTGTCCATGCCTCAATAAAATCAATCTGGTCATAATGTGATTCCGTCCTTGATTTTTTATTATAATTAATTTAGATTAAATGTCTTTAAATAAATAGACATCCTGCATAACTCAGGACTCGTCGATTTTCGGAATTATTTTGGCTGCTTTTCGATTCAAATTGCAGGGACCATATACGAAAGTTGATATTGCCCCTACAATTTGAAGTCGAAAATCGGCTCAAAAGAACCCGAAAATCAACAGAACCTGAGTTATGCAGGATGTCTAATATGAAAGGACCAATGGACAATCCCTCTACAAAAAAAAGACTTAGTAAATTTCTGGCTGCCTCCGGAGTTGCCTCCCGTCGTGCCTGCGAAGATCTTATCTTCCATGGTCATGTCAAGGTCAACGGAACGCAGGTTCTCATCCCCCAAACTCTCGTAAACGAAAGGGATATCGTCCTCGTCGATGGAAAAAGAGTCACTCCAGAAGAAAAAAAAGTTTACTACATGCTAAACAAACCAAGGGGATATCTCTGTACGGCAAAAAAGACAGGATCAACAAAAATTGTATTAGAATTATTTGAAGGTATCCCTCATCGAATTTTTACCGTTGGACGTCTAGACAAAGATACTGAAGGATTACTCCTCGTTACCAATGACGGCCACTTTGCCAATGAGGTGATTCATCCTTCATCCGACATTAACAAAGAATACTTGGCAAAAACGGATGAAGAAATCTCTGCCGACCACTTGGCTGCTATCTCAAACGGAACGCTTGTCGAAGGGGTTTTTGTTAAACCCATCCGTGTGACTAAAGTACGCCGAGGAACGCTCAAAATAACGATCAGTGAGGGAAAAAAACGGGAAGTACGTCTTCTCCTCGAAGCGGCCGGCCTCACAACAAAGGAACTGACAAGAATCCGGATCGGCGGACTACTCCTTGGCCTGCTACCTGTCGGCGCATGGCGCGAGCTGAGTGAAAAAGAAAG
>JBAWZJ010000219.1:0-3821 GCA_037143085.1 Parachlamydiaceae bacterium
CCGGGGCTTTGAAGCAGCTAAAAAGTCCAACTTTCAACTGGAATCAGTATATACTCGTGATAACAGAGAGCGTGTAAATATTCTATAAGATTCTTATAGGGGTGAAGTTTAGGTAATCGCAAGATGTTAAAGCATACTTGACAGAACGTGAAGACCCAAAAGGAAGCGAATCTGGTTTTACATTGTGGAGATGTCCAAAGAGACAAAAAGAGACTCCATATTTCTCTAACAATGCCGAAGCTCGTGAAGGGTGCAAGTCTGCGCCGATTGGGGGGTAATGAGTCATGGCAATGCGCGTCAGTGGTCCTGAGGGAAACTGCTTTAGACTCATTTCTAGACGTCCTAGTTCCCGGTCAAAGACCTTTTGAACTTCGGCGGGATCTTCAATTTTTGTCAGTGTATTTTCCCGTGGATTGTCGGCGTAGTTGATGAACCGCCCGAATGAATATTCCGGAGTGTCCCATAGCCGCGCACCTCCAATCACGATGTCATTCCATCTGTAGATATTATTTTGGATCAGGTGGATGGATGGCGGGAGGATCGCTTCCACTTTTTTGAGGGATGCCCACCAATAGTCATGGTTGCCGCGGATCATCACCTTTGTTCCTGGCAATGAGTCGATCCAATCGAGATCGCTTTTGGCATCTTCGGGATGCATCGCCCAAGAGATGTCTCCAGGGATAAGTACGAGGTCGTCCTGGGCAATAAGAGAAGTCCAATGAGATCGGATTTTTTCCGGATGGTCTTTCCATTGAGGACCGAAGACGTCCATTTTTTTATCAGGAACGCCAAAAGAGAGATGTAAGTCGGCAAGTGCCCATACAGCCATAATTTTCCTTATATACTGAAACCATCGGGAATCGTTGTGCCGCTCGGAACAACAATGATTCCATCGCGGATATAGACGATCTCGCCGTCGTAATGGAATAGTTTATTTTTGTTGACCAGTTGGACATTATTGCCAATGGTTACCTGTTTGTCGATGATCGCTCGATTGATGACACAGTTGGTTCCGATGTAAAATTTTTGTTCAGTATAGTGGATATCATTGCCTAAAAGATAACTAGAGTGAATTGAGGATCCTTTTCCAATAATGGTTCTAGGGCCAATGATGCTCTGGTTGACTTCTGCAGTGTCAATGATGCTTCCTTCAGATAGAATGGAACAGTTTATCTTTGAATTATAGACGCGAGCCCCTGGAAGAGAGGTTGTATTGGTGAAAATACGCCATTTTTCGTCGAAACAATTAAATGGAGGTGTCGATGTTGTGAGAGCTATATTAGCTTCGTAGAATGACGCTACAGTACCGATGTCTTCCCAGTAACCTTCATGAATATATGCTGCAACATTCCCTTTTTTTACCTGGGTAGGGATGAGGTGTTTCCCAAAATCTTCTCTTGTATCTTCTGTCAGAAGGTCAAATAGAGCCTTTCTCTTGAACATATAAATTCCCATCGACGCGAGATAATCCGGGTCTTTAGGTGTCAGCCGCATCCGAAGTAGGTCCTCTTGAAGTTGAGGTTTTTCGTGAAAAGCAGTGAGGAAGCCGCTGCCATTGATCTTAGCGACACCCATCCGTTTTGCACTTTCTTCGTCTGTCGAGAGGCATGAAATGATCAGGTCGGCGTCTGTCTCTTCTGCGCGTTTCAGCATCTTGTTAAAGTCCATGTGGTACAGTTGATCGCCAGAGAGGATAAGAAAATAGTCGGCTTCACTTTCTTTTAAGTGATCGAGGCTTTGCCTCACGGCATCGGCTGTTCCTTGGAACCATACTTTTTTCTCCGGTCTCTCTTCGGCTGAAAGGAGTCTGATAAAACCCTGAGAAAATGAACTAAACTGATAAGTAGAGGAGATATGTCGATTGAGAACATTTGAGAGGAATTGAGTGAGGATAAAAATCTGGTTACAGCCCGAGTTGAGGGCGTTAGATATAGGGACATCGATCAGCCTGTATTTTCCGCCGTAGAGAAGGAATGGCTTACAGCTCCCTTTTGTTAAGGGAAAAAGACGCGTTCCCTGCCCTCCGCCAAGAATGACTGTTGCGACCCGTCGGGTATCTAAGGGCGATTTTTCACTTGATAGCGAGGTGCATGTTGTCGATGGGGCTTGGATATAAGTCGTTATTCCGGCACTCATGTAACACTCACTTTTAAGAACAAGCGTTGCAAAATTCTACTTATTAGTCAACTAAGGGATAAAGAAAATACTTTTCTCAGCCTGTTACCTCATGCAAAATCAGCAATTTTTGCTAACTTTATTTTGTACACCGCCATAATGAGATTTCCCCAATTTATCCAATGAAGTTTTGACGGCCTCTGTGATTTTTGGGTCTAATTCGGTTTGGAATTTAGTGAAGTGGTGGCGCCTTGATGATGTATTTTCTTTTTCTGTATCTAAAGTCACAATGGAGTAAGAAGGTTGAAAAAGCATCAAAGGAAAATGGGCGTTTGTCAATGACATCGGCTTTTTTGGGTTAAATTGAAAAGCATTTCCTATTAGGAATCCGAATTGAGTGACAGGATCTTGGCTAGGAATAAGAGAAATGAGAAGGGGTTTTTGATCTTCAGAAATTTCCCCCCATTGTTTCAAAAGGGTTTTACTAACTCCTGGGGCGTTGAAGATCATCGATGGTTCGTTTGATAGATTGCTAATAAATGTATTGTGATGGATTACTGTATACTGAGCGAAAGCGCCCCCTTGGCTATATCCCATCACTCGTGCTTTTTGTGAAGAGGTTGTCACTCTCTTTAGCCATTCACCAATCAAGTTTTTTGTCTCTTCAAAAAGAGAAAGTCCAGCTCCTTTTGGATCAAAATTAATGGCGATAGATTTTTTTGCAGTTTCCGTTTTTACGCAAAAGTCGGTTCCTCTAAACAATAATATCGGGGCGGCCTGAATACCATCTTTTGGGTAGGAACCATAAGATGGCCATCCATTATTCCAATGAAATCCGTGTGCTGACTGAGGTTTGAGTCCATAGGCCGGTATTCCGTGGCCCATATCGAAACATTGATCGACTTCGAAGGTGACCATTTTGCGTTGTTTGTCCTGAGTGACAACAGGAATAGTGATGAGTTGACCTTTTTCTAAAGGAATTATAGCTAGTGCTTTAGCTAGAATTTCTCCAACCATCCACTGGTGGAGTTCTATGTTGTCAATATTTTGATGAACTGCTTCGAAAATTTTGGCTATTTTTTCAAATGATTGATCTGTTTTGCAAGAAAGCAGTTCATCATATTCCTTTTCGAAAGCGATGAGTTCTGGATGTGTAAGAGTGATGTTTTTTAAAGGTTTATTAGTATTGAGGTGATAAGTTGTGGGAAAGTTTGTATAGAGGGAAAACATCTGGTGGTAGGAGATGTGTTGAGCTTTTGTAATCCCGTTGTAGATAGCATAACCGATATCCAATTTAGAGGGAGATGCAATAGTTTGGCTTGGTGCTTTTCTAAAATAATTAAATATTGATGCTGTAGTCATTTTTTACACAAAGGGTGGTTTAGGAAAACAGTCTTTTAAAAAAAACATTTAAAGTCAACTGTTTTTATTGTTTTTTTAAATAAAAAATGGTTTTTGCACTCATCACGCAAATGAGTACCTTACCGACAGAAAACATTTACATTCGATTTACTATCTTGAGGTACTTGTTTGCGCGATGAATCGGTTTTTGGGGATTTGTACCGAACGTTTGAACGACGTTCGGTATAGAATTTTATATATATTGGAATTTTATAAAAAACAGTGGGGGCTGGAACTAGGTTCACTCCCTAGTATATACTGATTCCAGTTGAAAGTTGGACTTTTTGGCTAGCTTGAAAGCTCCC
>JBAWZJ010000220.1:0-3807 GCA_037143085.1 Parachlamydiaceae bacterium
TTGGCTGGAGTATCCATCAGGAAGGCCTCTTTCAGGTTATTATGGATAATTTGAGTCCTTTCAATAGTTTGTCTCGGTTTCCGCCTCTTACACCCACTACCCCTTCTATTTCTACTCCAAGTCCTCCAGGCACCCCAATTCCCAGAGACGATTCTCAGTTTGCGAACGATCAAGAAGTTTTAAAACTGATAAAAAAAGATAGTCTAAGTCTTATAGGAGGAGTCGGTGGGCATGGCGGTTTTTATGCAGGAAAGGTAACCGATTCCCAAGGAGAAGAGCATCATCTTTTTTTAAAACCTCTTGATCCAGTGGAGGGGGTAAACTATGAGTTTCTCCAAGTCACAACAAGTTCTCTAAAAGGGGAGCGGACTGTTCTTTCATTCATGCCTCATGTGTATGGTTCAGTGGAAATTGAAGGAAAGACTTATATGGTCATGGAGAATCTCCGGGTTAAAGATGGAGAGCAAATCGTTGACTTGAAGCTTGTAAAAGGGGGACAGTCAGATCCTTCTGAACAGAAAACTACACGAGGAATGACAAAAGGTATCCCGGTGCGTATCCTTCATCTATTCCAAACAGCTGTGGCCGGTGATTTTTTAACATTAACAGAATCGCAATCTAAGCTTGGGAGGACTTTAGGCGCTGGGAGCTCATCGGAGAGACTTGAGGAGATCCTTAAAATAACTTTAGGCCAGTGGGAGCGTAACGAGCAGATTGAATCTATTGGGAACCTTCAAAAAGAGATGGAACAACTTGTGGAATCTATGAAAAAGTCTTCTATGGCTTTTATTGGAGCTAGTGTGTTTGTTTTTGTGAAGGACCAAGCATTTAAAATTTACCTTGCAGACCCTGCTCACGCCATAGCAGATGATCGTGAAGTACAAAATTATGAAAAGGATAGGCCTAAAGATAGTGCTACTCGTGCGGCTTTGGGTGAAGGAGTGCTTTATTCTGGAAAACTGAAAGATGCACCATATGAGAGAATTCAAGATTTTGAAGCTAGAAGAAAGGCAAATGTGGGAGCTCTTCAATCGATATTAGACGTCATACAGAAAGTTCATTACGAACTAACAGGAGATCAACATACTGACGACAATACATCACTAATGCGTGGGGAAAAGTAAGTGTTAATTTGTTTTTGTTGTCAGGTACTTTTTGAACCATTTGTTTGCTGACAGTGCAGCAGCTTCTAGGCAGCCTGGTTCTTCAAAAAGATGGGTTGCTTCAGGGATGATTTCGAGTTCCTTAATTCCAGGTAATTTTTCATACGCCATTTGATTGAGTTTGATGACATCAAAGTCATTGCCTCCAACGATTAATAGGGTTGGAGCGTCGACGAGGTGTAATATTGGTAAAGCCAAGTCAGGACGTCCCCCTCTGGAAACCACCGCTTTGATTTCTTTAGACATGATTGAGGCAACGCAAAGAGCAGCCGCGGCTCCGGTGCTTGCTCCAAAGAGGCCCATCGGAAGATTTTTTGTTTCAGGTTGTCGTGTTAGCCACCGTGCCGCCAGTGTAAGACGTTTGGTGAGAAGCTCGATATTGAATCGATTTTGATAGTCTTCATCCTCCTCTCGGGATAAGAGGTCTATTAGAAGGGTGCCCAGTCCACTTTTGTTCCATGTATCGGCTACAAAATTATTGCGGGGGGAAAGACGGCTGCTGCCGCTTCCGTGGGCAAAAAGGACGATACCTTTGGCTCCATGAGGAACTTTGAGCATTCCTTCTAAAGAATCCACATGGATGAATTTTTCGATATTCATTGATACGACCTCTTGCAAGAACTATAGATCTGCAAGATGTTTTTCTATTAAATGAATATCACTCTTCATCAGATCTTTTGGAACCTCGACGACAACTGTTTTTTTAGTTGCAGCGTTGATATGTGGACGGAGTAGTCCGAGAAAAGATGTTTCAGCAAACAAATAGAGGCGATTAAATTCCTTTTTTTGTTCAGCCGAAGAGAGGTAGTCTCCTAGATAAGTGGCAAATTTGACCGCTTCTAGATGTTTTGGTCCTGTTTCAGATTCGTACGAATAGCTGATATTTCCTCCCCTTTGAGATCCTTTTCCTGGTCTTGAGGAGACTAAATCTTGATTGTGTAGTTTGCTTTCAGGATGTTCGAGATGTGAAATTTCCTCTATTTTTGGAAATTTCACTAAACGGTAGATCGTTGCTTCGCAGTTGTTTGCAACAACAACCCAAGTGTGTGCGTGATTGGCGTTATGCATATCATCTCCTTATAAGTAGAGGGCTTTTACTCCATCCTCTAGATTAAAGATTTTTTTTGCAATCATCAAGTTCTCTATCTAGTCGCCCATGAAAAAAACACCTTTTTCATAGGTGACTATCTATTTTGAATAAATAAATCGATGGCTATCCCCTCGGCTAAGCGACTAGCTCCGACACTGACTCCATCGATATTGCTTGTGATTGGTCCGTGGCTGAGGAAAGCCCCGTAGTTAAAACAGTGGATATTTTTAAGATAAGGAGCTGCTCCTGGGGATAATTCAAGAAATTCAAAGTGAGGGCCTAGATAAGGAAATTGACCAAGTTTTGGCATGCATCTTAGCGACTCACTAGGAACAACGTCTTCCCATAGCAGAATATTCGCCATATGGTCGGCCAATTCTCGTGTTTTTGTCCCATCGATGGCAAATCCTGTGGCAAAAAAGATAAAATCGAATTCAAAAGACCCGTTATTTGTTTCTAGGGTCACGCCGCTCTGAGATGAATCAACTTTTTGCACTTCGGTATCAAGGTGTATGTAAAAGTTTTCTTGGTTTTCAAGGCGATAGAAAGCAGACTTAGGCGGTGGAATACCGCATGCTAAAGTGTCGGCAAGAATATGGCAGCGAATATCATCAGAGAGCGTATAAAATCCGTGTTGTATTCCAGGGTAAGAAAATTGAGCTAATCGATTAACTAAAGAGATTTTTTCTCTACGGATGATCATATCCACCTGTGCAGCGCCATTTTCCAGAGAAAAAGCTGCAGCGTCAAAAGCTGAGGCGCCGGCGCCGATAATACCGATTTTTTTGCCGACGATTGTTACAGGGTCGATAGGTTCCGATGTGTGGATGTAAAATTCTTTAGATATGTTTGAGGAATACGGAGGAAGGCTATTTCCTCCGACCCCCCCCATGCCCGTTGCTAGTACGATCTTTCTGGAAAAATATGTGGTGAAAGATCCGTTATTTTCAAAGGTAAGTTCAAAAAAATCCCCTAGTGGTGTGATTTTCACCAATTTCATTTCATTTTCAACAGGAAGTTGAAGGACTTTTCGGTACCATATGAGATAGTCAGCCCATAGATCTGTAGGAATAAAATCGATTATCTCCCAAGTTTCGGATCCATAAATTGCTTCAAACCACGAACGAAATGTTAGGCTCGGAATGTCCAAAGCAGGACCTTGTAGGGGTTTGCTTGATCGCAACTGTTTCATCCGCGCATAGGTCTTCCATGGGCCTTCTTTGCCTGCTGTGCTCGAATCAAAGATTTTGATGTTGACGATGCCGAGCTTAAATAAGGCTAGGCCGACAGCATTGCCTCCCATGCCACCACCGACAATTGCGACGTCGAGGGGTGAAGTGACGTAGGAGCAATCTACAGGACATACCCATAGTTTCCCCGGAATATTAATTCTTTTCAGATCGGATTGAACTTGATCTTCAAGTTGTTGCAAGTCTGCTAAAAGAGGGGAGCAGAAACTGACTAAGATTAGAAGTAGTTGTTTAAAGAAAAAATTGTTTATGATAGATCCTTAATTTTTTGCTATATTAAACGCGTTCAATCACATATATACTG
>JBAWZJ010000221.1:0-3789 GCA_037143085.1 Parachlamydiaceae bacterium
AGCTAATCCCTCTATTGGAGCGGTTGATGGATCCTCGTTTCTATGTGGGTCCAGATCTGGTTGAATCATATAACGTATCCAAAGAAAAGTTGAATAACTTAAGCCGTATAGTTGATCAACATGATTGGGACTTGTATACAAAGGAATTGCTAAATGGTTTTGAGTTTATGGGATTTAACTTTGGGGGATTTTTTGATGGGACATCATTTCCATCGAGCGCGAATCAGAACGCACACGCGCACAATACAAGCAGCCTTCCCGCTCAAACAAATTCATCAGGAATAAATGAAGCGTATAAGACGCTCGGACTTTCCCTTGGAGCTTCTCAGGAGGAGATCAATAAGGCTTATCGGAAGTTGGCTGTAAAATGGCATCCAGATAAAAATAAAGATCCAAAAGCAACGGAAAAATTCCAAAAAATACAAAGCGCTTATCAGCTTCTTAAAGCTTGATTTTGAAGTTGGTAAGTAGTATCGCAAAGTTGCGCAAGAGAGGGGTCATGAGTAACGATGATGAGGGCCTTTTCTTCCGTCTTAGCAAAGTTCATTAAAAGAGTGTGAATATGTGCTGCTGTTTCTTTATCAAGATTGCCCGAAGGTTCGTCTGCAAAAATGATGTCCGGATGATTACATAGAGCCCGCGCAATCGCTGTTCGCTGCTTCTCGCCGCCTGAAAGCAATTTTGTGTTAAAATGCATCCGGTCTCCCAACCCAACTTGCTCTAATAAGTAACATCCTCTCTTATAAGCTTCAGATCCTTTCGCTATATTCGTTCTTGCTATCCTTGCAGGCATGAGGACATTTTCTAAGGCGGTATAATCTTCTAAAAGGTGAAAAGATTGAAAGATAAATGCAAGCTTAGAGCTCCTTAATTTGCTTTTATTAAATCGCGTCACTACCGTTCCATCAATTTCAAGACTTCCGCTGCAGGGGGTATCTAGCGTCCCAAGGATTTGTAATAATGTGCTTTTTCCCTCACCGGATCGTCCCATAATCGCAACTGTTTCACCTTTCTCAACTGTTAAGTTGACATCGCGCAAGATTTCAACAAAAAGAGGATCGTAAAATGCTTTATAAAGGGATTGTGCTCGTAAAATTGTTTTTTTTGTCATTTCTATTCCGCCCTTAAAATTGCAGAGGGGCGCATCAAGCTCGCTTTTATAGCAGGGACAATTCCGGCTAACAAGGAAATTGCTGCTGTCGCAATAATCACAAGTGTTAGTGCTTCCATGCTTAAAGCTGTTGGAAGGGTGTCTCCGTAAAATACCGGATTAAACAGGTCATGTCCTTGTATTCGGCTAATCAACCCTACAAGCTCGTTGACGTAGTGTAAAGTTAGAAGAGCTCCTAAAATACCCAACAAACTGCCTGCTGTTCCCATCACCATTCCACATACTCCAAAAATTGTTGCTATATGCTGTGATGTTGCTCCCATCGAACGGAGAATTCCTATCTCTAATTTTTTGTCGTTCACAAGGATAATTAACATTGAGATGATGTTGGAACAAGCTACAATAATGATCACCAGGGAAATCAAGGAAAACAAGTTCTTTTCGCTTTGTAGCTGCTGGATAATGTCTTTGGTAAACTCATACTCTTGGTAGGTTGAGACGCTCCAGTAATGGGCTATTCCAGCATCTCTTAATGCTTCTACGATACTATCCTTAACTTTAGAAGCATCTGTAAGATTGTCGAAACGGACATTAATGCCATTGCCGAATTTAGTTTCTTCTTGTCCGGATGAACTGCGTATTAGCGAAACAAGATCACGGTTGGCTAGGATAAGTTTACCGCCAATAGGAATAATGCCTGGATCGTAAAAGCCGGCAACAAATACGGGAATCTGTTGTTCTTGAATAGAACTTGGTGTTGGTGAGTAATAAGAAAGATATCCACGATCTCCAAATGAGATTCCGTGTTCCTTGAATCCACGTGGAAGCAGGATTGGATCTCCAAGCTTTGGCGAAGATTCAGGCATGGAAATACCCGTTTTACCGGGAAGAGTAGTAGCTAAATCTTTTCTGTTGAAGGACAATTGTTGAGTCTTATCAAAGTCGGTCGAAGTGGGATTTAAGAGAGCTCCGGCTATAGCTGCTGTGTTTGAATCAAAAGTGCTAAGTAAAGTTGCGTATTCTAAGAACTGTTTTGAAGAGTGGTTTGGCGCTGGTTTTTCAGGTAGAAGATAGAGATAGACAGCCGTTGTTTCATAATCTGTAGCAGATACCCCTTTGACTCCCTTCACTGAACCGACAGCTTGAACTGTTGTTTTCACAATGTCTTTGAGTTCACCCTTCTCATTCAGGTCCGGCTCAGGCCATTTCTTAGGGATTTCTTCATCGATAAATGGTGTATATGGATCAGTGTCAAGCGAGGTAAGCTTTTCGCCAATGGTTTTTTGAGTATAACTAGTTTTTGAACTGATGCTATCTACTAGATAATAGTATGAGCGGTAATAGTCTTCTGTTGGCGTGATTCGTACCGGAGCGGTCAGGGCGATAATTTTATCTACCCAGGCGCCTTCCAACCCATCTTTAACTGAAAAAAAAACGACAATTAACCAAACAACAAGCGCTATGACTAAAGTTGATATAAGGCTGATGATCGAGACCGAAAGCTGCCGTCGTCTAGGGATGAGGTATTTAAATGCAACAGACAATTCAAACATAATGCGCCATGCCTGCTATATTAGGTTTCAAATTTTGGGGAGCGTTTTCACAACGTTCCCCAAAAAAGATCAACTCTTCTTAGGCATTGCCCATAAGGCGCAGCCGGAGTTACTTCGTTTCTTTAAATTCGACGTGCTTGCGCAGTGTCGGATCGTACTTTGTACGTGCTAAACGGTCAGGTGTATTTGTTTTGTTTTTTTCTGTGTAGTAATGATAAGCACTCTCGGAGCTTTTCATTTTAATTTTTTCTCTTTTTTTTGCCATTGCAATTCTCCAAATGTGTCTATTTCTAAGAAGGATACATGGTAGCAAGTCTCATGCTTTTTTGGAAAGTGAAAAGTTCAAAATTCCTCCTTTATACCGAACATGTCTCAAAGGTGCACTGTTTGGCTAGTGTGAAAGCTCCCTCGATTTTCAATCCCGGGGTTTTCAAGCTAGCCAATAAGTTTATCTTTGGGCCAAAAGACGTGTATTTGCTTCTGATGGCATCTGACGGAAAAAAGGATGGTCTGCAAGGGCTAGCAGTTCTTTGTCGCCGCGGCTATCGCCGTAGGCATAGACAATGTAATTTTCTCTAGGGGTGATCAACGGTTCTAAACGGCGCTCTTTTTCAGGACCCCAACAGTTAAGGCCCTCTAAGCCTCCGGTAACGATGCCGTAATTGTCTATTTTCATTTGAGAGCAAATAAGGTCACTCATTCCTACCGATTGACTCCAAGGGGTCAAATAGGCATCAATAGATGCACTAACTAGGACGCAGCGGTGGTTTTGCCGACGATGCCACTCAATCCGCTTCATAGCTCTAGGAAGAATAAGTTTTTTCATTGCTGCGGACAGGGCAAAAGCTTCTCCAAGTTCTTCCAATTGACTACTAGGCATTCCGCCAAAGAACGACCTCAAGACTTTCTCCTTGGCTTCTTGCCTGGAGATAAAGCGAAGTGAAAAACCAATGAAATAAGGGGTGAGTTTGATCAGTTTTCGCCACGTGGCTAATTTGCCAGCAGCAAAAAAAAGGAAGGGGAGCAGGGTATCTCGTTTAGTGATCGTTCCGTCAAAATCGAAAGCTGCGATCACCTGTTTATTGGTTTCTTTTTTTATGTTCATTTCGATATGGACTATAGCAA
>JBAWZJ010000222.1:0-3788 GCA_037143085.1 Parachlamydiaceae bacterium
AAATTATTTAATAAAAATAAGCGTGCGTAAGGTGAGTTATAAGAAAAAAAAATTAGAATTATTCAAAAAAGGTAATGATATCTTATTGAACCATTACCACCTAACCACCCCTGAATCTATTCGAAAGTTTGTTGAAGAAGTGGAAGACATCTCAAGGCAATGGCAAAATACCGCATTTAAACAAGGGATTTTGCAGCCACTCAAAGATCCTCTTTGGGTGAGAAATAATCAAAATTTTCTCAAAATCTGGAGCGACGCAAAACAACAAGTTAACGGGAACACATCATGTTAGAATTAATGAAGGCCTTCAAGTATTTTGAAGTCAATCTTTTACCCGAAAGTATGCTGAAGCGACAGCCGGAGTGCCAAGAGAACATCCAAGAAATAATCAAAAGAGTGTCAAACGAGGTTTTTGCTGACGCTGATCTTCAAAGTCATTTTAAAAACCTACCTAAAATTGTTCATTGTGAATTGGCTAAAGTTTGCTATTACGACAACATGTTTGATCTTCTATGTCGAGAGGCTCAAATAGAGACATTTAACAATCCTGCTTACAAGCAGGCCGTAGAAAAACATCTTTGTCTATTTACACATGGAGATCGCACCTTAGAAATATTAGAAAATTTGTTACCCTCGGACCAGATGACTCAAGTACTGCAAGACATTTCAGAGGCGCAAAAGAATAAGATTAATAAACTCGATCTATCCAAAACTCAAAAATTAGAGAATCTCGAAGGGTTAAAGGGGTTTTCAAAATTGACCGACTTAATTTTACCTCATCTGAGAGAAATGAATAATCTTGAAGGAATAGGACTAGTGGGATTACATCTTTCCTCATTAGATATTCAAGAAACGGGAATTAAAACCTTCGATTTTTTAAAATTTTGCCCTAATTTAACATTACTTAAAGCCAACCAAGCTAATCGTTTGAACGATATTAGTGGCCTTTTATACTGCAAAAATATAGAAGTTTTAATATTACCCACATATTCTTCCATAGTGGAAAAACAAAAAACAACTGTTTTATCCCAACTGGTAAAAGTCAAAGTCTCATATGACTAAGGGTTTGAAAAAATTTGCACCTCCCCTAATTCTGGTAGTCTTTTTTCTAGCGACTTGATAATCTCAAGCCATGAAATATCCAACACACCTACTTAAGTTGATCGACTCCCTAAGAAGACTGCCTGGCGTGGGAATGAAAAGCGCTGAGCGGTTTGCTTTTGAGATGATCGACTGGAAAAAAGAACGCCTTGCCGAGATGGCGGAAATCATTCGAGAATTACCTAATAAGCTAACCCATTGCAATGAATGCGGCTCCCTCGCCGAATCGATTCTTTGCCCTTTATGCGCGCCTGGCGCTCGACGAGAAAACACCCTCTGTATTGTCGCCATGCCCCGCGACGTCTTTGCGATTGAAGCGACACATGAATACAGAGGATTTTATCATGTGCTAGGAGCTCTTTTGTCCCCAATGGATCAAATTGGTCCGGAACGGATTGATCTTGATAAATTGAAAAATAGGATCGTAGCAAAAGAAATTCGAGAACTCATTATTGCACTAGACTCGACTCTTGAGGGAGATGCCACTGCCCTCTATTTAAAACAAGAGTTAGAACCGCTAAATCTGAGCATATCTCGTTTAGCCTTTGGGCTTCCAATGGGAAGTTCCCTTGACTATGTTGACGGAGGCACACTGGCTAGAGCCCTTTCGGCACGCGGTCGTTTTTAACTTTGAAATCGATTTCAAAACTTTTTGCTTCCATCATTTCATTAAATTCCCTATCATGACTCTCTTTTTCATGTGCGAGTGAGGATCCGATGACCAAGACTATTACTTACAGCTTAATTTTATTTTTCTGTTTTTCAATCAACACCCTTTTTGCGTTGCCTTTGCAACACGAAAACCAGCAGATTGAGAGAATAGAAATAGAGGCTCCAGCCCAACCCGATGGGTCGACAATCGACTCTCCAGGGATCAAAACGAGGATGAAGACACGAGAAGGCGATCTCTTTTCTCAGATTGACTTTGACACCGACCTAAAGATGTTAATTTTAGAGTACGATAGAGTAGAGCCTAGTGTTACTTCTGTTGATGATAAACTCATCATCACATTAAAAATTTGGACAAAACCGACAATTCGTTCAATCCAGTGGAACGGCAATCACCATATCAAAATATCCACTCTGCAGAGCGAGCTTGATATAGCCATTTGTTCGATATTCGATCGACAAGCATTTAACCGAGCCTTCCATAAGCTAAAAACGCACTACGTTAAGCAGGGATATTTCGAAGCTGTTCTTGATTATGGGATTGCTTTTGATGAAACGACCAACACTGTCGACATTCAAATTAACATCTGCGAAGGACGAGCTGGTAGGATTAAAAAAATCTTGTTTGTTGATTTTTCTCCAGATGAAGAAGATGAACTGTTAAACGAAATTGTCAGTAAACAGTATTGCTTCTTAACAAGTTGGTATACTGGCGAAGGGGCATTTAATGAAGAAGCTATGCAGCAAGATCGTTTTACAATCCTCAATTTTCTTCAGAATCAGGGATACGCCGATGCTATTGTTGATATCGATATTACAGAAGCACGTCAAAGTGATAGGATCATCGTTACTGTCAAAGCGCAACGAGGAGATGTTTATAACTTCGGTCCTGTGACTTTTGAGGGGCATAAATTATTTACTGACGAAGAGATTTGTAGGCAAATTCTCTTTGAGGAAGGCGATAACTACTCTCCTGATGCCATTCGCGATACAATTAAGAGATTGACAGACCTTTATGGAAGACGTGGGTATATTGACGCCATTGTCGATTACGAACCGCGTCTTAATTGTGAAACACAGACATACTCAGTGAATTTCTCTATTGAAGAAGGTGAGCAATATCGAGTCGGCCTAGTAAAGGTTTTTGGCAACTGTTCAACACAGACTAATGTGATTTTACATGAAACATTGCTCATTCCCGGAGAAATTTTTAATATCATCAAACTGCAGCTGACTGAAGAGCGTTTACAAAATATCGGCTATTTCAAAAACGTTAACGTCTACGCTGTGAAATCCGAAGGCCCCGGAGGGCTTGGAGGACATTACCGCGACGTTCATATTGAAGTTGAAGAGACGCTAACAGGAAGCATTGGCGCAGGGTTCGGCTTAAGCAGCGCAGAGAGTGTTTTTGGTGAATTCCATATCACGGAACGAAATTTCAATCATGAAGGATTGGCATGTTTCTGGAAAGATGGACTTTCTACACTGCGTGGCGGTGGAGAGTATCTACACCTTAACGCTATGATCGGGGCAAAGAGCCGTAAGTATTCGATGTCATGGACAAAACCTTTCTTTCAAGACACCCCGTGGATCGTTGGATTTGAAATCGATCAGTCTAACAACCGTTATATATCTGAAGATTATGAGATCAACGCTTTCAACTTCAGTCCTCACGGAGCATTCCCTCTTAACCAGTTTTTAAGACTAGGGGTTCATTATCGCTTCACTAATACTTATATTGACCTGAACCAGAAGAAGATTCACAAAAACGAAAGGGAAGACCAAGCAAAGGCTGATGAAGCTTTAGCGGAAGGCGATACAAAGAAGGCAAAACACTACGAATATAAAGAACGGAAGATGAGCTGTGCTTTAGAGGAAGAAGCGAGAAATGCTGGGTTGATATCAGCTATTGGCATTAACCTCAACTACGACTCGACAAACCACCCATCATGCCCGACAAAAGGTTTCAGATCTCGCTTAGAACAGGAAATTGCCGGATTTGGTGGAGACCACTCATT
>JBAWZJ010000223.1:0-3779 GCA_037143085.1 Parachlamydiaceae bacterium
ACCCTCGACGCGATTTATTCAATCGCGGGAGCTTTCAAGCTAGCCAAAATTTCTCGTTTTGAGCTATGAGCAGTATATATCGGAGATTTAACTGTACACGGTTTTTTCATTATGTTATGAGATAAAAAGTTTCTCCTGAAAAGTGCGTCGAAAAACAAAAAAGCGAGTTAGTTTACTGTGGGAACTTTAGTGATGAAATTTGGAGGAGCCGCAGTGGCTAATCCTCAACAATTTTCTCGTATTGCCGATATTATTTTACATAGAAAGCGCGAGTATGAGCGGATCGCTGTTGTTGTAAGTGCAATGGGCAATACAACAGATCAACTCATCTCTTTAGCCCGTCAGGTTAATCCAGAACCTCCACAGCGTGAATATGATATGCTAGTGAGTGTGGGGGAGCGGATTAGTATATCGCTACTTGCAATGGCCTTGGCAGCAAAACAGCACCGTGCTGTCAGCTTTACAGGAAGTCAATCAGGGATTATTACATGCTCAAAACATGCTGAAGCGCGGATTGTCGATGTCAGACCTCACCGCCTTATTCCTATTCTAGACAGCGGCTCTGTAGTGATTGTCGCAGGATTTCAAGGCGTAAGTAGAGATGGGGAAATCACGACACTAGGTCGTGGAGGGTCAGACACGTCGGCTGTAGCTCTTGGAGTTGCCTTGGGCGCAAGTAAGGTTGAGTTTTTTAAAGATGTTCCCGGTATTTTTGCTGCGGATCCAAAGATGGATCCGCTGGCGCCATTGCATTCCAACTTAAGTTATGAAGAGACGTTGAGTATATTGAATCGAGGATGTGGCGTACTGCATCACCGAAGTGTAGAGCTAGCTCAGAAAAATGGTCTATTGCTTCATGTTATGTCTTTTGAGGAATTTCACCCGGAAAGAAAAGGGGGGACGGTTGTTGGGAGACAGGACTCTATTCGTTTCAAAGAATTCATCTATGAGGGAGAGTCTTAAATATGTTAAGCAACGACGTTCATCTAAGGGGCTGTGGAAAATCAACTTGCTCTTTTGGGCTGGACCAAAGCCCCGAGGGTGACCTATCGGAAACAACCCAATATGGATAATATGGGACAGTTTCCGATAGATCAACCGCGGGAGCTTTCGCTCAGTCCAAATGTGCAGGTTGATTTTTCACAACCCCTAACGGTAGAACCCGTTTCTCGTGGGCATGGTAGCCCAGCCTATGCTCAGATTATTAAAGAAACTCTTCAGAAAATTCTTGTTGGCAGAATGGGCATTCATGATAATTTTACTCGTGAAAGCATTCCTATTTTGCAAGAACGTTTTTTTTCATTATTACCCCTTGTTACAACGACTAAGTGCATTGAACTTCCTGGAACGATGTCTATCCTTGCCTTGACACGACATAGGGGAGATATTTTTAAGTTTTTTTTTGACATGGTGAACGGGTGGCTCCTGCCGGGAAAGCGTTCACATGTAGTACTAATCTATTCTGCTGACTTCCGACTTCCACAGATTGGCAATGATATTTATACCCTTTGTGAATTAATGATAGGCATTGAAACAGAGAAAGAGTTAGATCAGATCATGACCAATCTTCCAGCTTTGGAAACGGAGTTGCAGATGGGGCTTTCATCGAGTTACCATGCACGACGCATTTTGGATATAAAGGGGCTCTTCAGCGATGATAAGGCAGCATTGATCCAAGAAAATATCGCGTATCTTATAGACCATCGCCCTGGGGATTTTGATCCGGATGTTCTTACTGAGATGCAGCATGTGCTACTTATCTGTAGAGAGGATTTTAAAGAAGCAAGAGAGTGCCGCCACCTAAGCCGGATCGTCGGTATCCACTATATCTTTCGGAAAAATTTACGGGATGCTGTCAAGAATTTTCCGGACAAGCGACATGTTATGGTTAAGCTGTTCAGGGCAAAAATTAAATATAAAGATGGCCATCGGAAAGTGTTAGCCGTTCTTGTCGGGGTGAATTTTTTTCGAGATAGGGAAGCTCTAGATAAAATGTATCTTCTGAAAACGATTCAAAGCCATATACCCTCGGTTAGACCGATTGAAAATTCATTTTTTGCTAACCGTCGGGGTTCTGAACCAATTTGCACGATGTATCTTGAACTCGAAAAAAGCAATGGTGAAAGTTTTTCACCAGAAGAAATGAGGCTGTTGAAAAAAGAACTTTCTGTAGATCTAAAAAGTCGGATCAAACATCTGTTGCATCCTGTCTTTATGCCGAGAAATGAAGAGGAAATTATCAGAAATATCCTCAGTTTGAGCAATCAGATTAAGTACTTGAGGGATATTCCTCAAGTTTGTATTTCGTTTGATGAACAAACTAATAGGAGTATTTTTTTTACCATTATTTTAGTTAGAGTTGTACGATCGGAAAACATTTCTATCCAGGAACTATTTAAAAATAGCAGCACAAGTCTTACTTATATTCATGATCGAGTGCAAAATGCGGGCAGTTTGCGAAAAATACACAAAAAAGAAGCTACCGTGTTTCGGGTTAAGCTTCCGAAAGAGCAGTTTTTACGTGCTGACCATACAATCGATTTGAACAGAGCCCGACAGGTTGTTGTTGATGAACTCTTTAATATCATTGGAGAGATTAGGGACTTTAACGGGGGGATGATTTCTAGGCAAAATGAGGTTTTGATAGATTTAAAGCATTTGCTTAAAGAGAGAGGTAAATATAATGAGCTTCTCCTTGAAAATTTTTTCTACTCTTTAACACCAGTAATTATGCGGAATGTTTTAGAACCTGAAGCCATGCGCACTTTATTTTTGATGCTTTTGTCCGCTATGGAAGAGCGTTTGACCCCGGATAAGAAACAAACGTTAAATATTTTTCAAGATCCTCTGTTTATCTTTGCTTTAATTAAAACTGAAGATAGATGTATTAAAGATGAAGTTTCTCGAGCATTGAATAAGCTATTAGTCCACTCTTCTCAGTTGGCAACTTCCATGATTTCTGTTCAAGATATCACCTACATTGGCTACATCTACCGGTCGGATGACTCTAATAGAAGGGAGAGTTTTGTTCAGGTTGTTACTAATTCTTTTAAAGGCTCTCTCGCTTAACGAAGCTCTCCCGCTAAAAAGAAAAATATATTGTAAAATCAAAAAAAATATGTTACTTAAGTATCCTTTATCGAACTCGAAAAAGGAAAATGCATTTTCATGCGGCTCCCCTCAATTTTACAGCTCTTTTCCTTCCTTTTTTTGTTGGTTTCTCAACCCTGTTTGGAAGGGGCTACATACACCGTATCATCAACATCAGATGACGGCTCTTTCGGTACACTCCGCTATGCATTGCTGAATTCCGTTTCTGGAGATACGATTTCTTTCAGCTCCAGCTTGAACGGAACCATTACAATAGGCAGTAGCACAACTTACCCTACAGCTTTACCCTATCTAAAGGGAGTGACTATCCTAGGTAATGGCAATACAATCTCGGGCTCTAGCACCTATCCGATTTTCTTTGCCTATTCAGGATCCAGTACAATCAGCAACTTGGATCTTAGGAATGGCCTTGGACAAGGTGGGAATGGGGGGACCGGCTATGGCGGCGGCGGCGGCGGTCTTGGTGCGGGCGGTTCCTTATTCATTTGTCCAGGAGCTACGGTTGTGACTAGCCAAGTCTCATTTTCCAATAGCACCGTCATAGGAGGTATGGGTGGAGCTTCTAGCGGCGCAGCCGGTGGCGGTGGTGGCGGCCTTTTTGGCAGTAACGGAGGGAATGGAGGAACCAGTACAGGTGGCGGCGGCGGCGGCGGCGGGCTCTTCAATAG
>JBAWZJ010000224.1:0-3765 GCA_037143085.1 Parachlamydiaceae bacterium
CCGCGAGAGCTTTCGCTTCAGCCCAAATGTCGCTCGGTTTGCGTAAGGTGAGTTGGTAACACAGACCCCTAATGAGGAGAAAATTGTGAGCTTTGTTAATGATCTGAATTCTGATAGGCAAGAGTCTCCTACATTTAGTGGACAGTCAAATGGGGGGGATGCGCCCGGCAATCATCAACCACCTGATCCACTAGAGGATGCTATTGGAGATGTAGCTTTTACAGTGTTGTCTCCGAGGGCGAGACGCAATGCTATGGTTCCTGCTTCTGAGCCATTCCGTGCCGTAGTTTTGTCTGAATGGCAAGGGCGTTCTTCTCCTAGTTTTCCTCAAACAACAAGACGCAATGCTATTATTTCCACAGAAACAGAAAGAGCGTCATTTAGGCCCTCTGTCACCTTCTCTTCCCAGAATACGAGAGTATCAAATGGAGGTGCTGACACAGACTCAGAGGATCAAGGTCTAGAATATTTGAAGTGTCCCAGCTCTGATGTAGATAGCGATTGAATAGCTCTTTTTGAAACAGTGTACTGAATGAATTATGCAAGAGCTCTAATACATCTCTCGCTAGGTCTAAGAGAGTGAGCATGGACCCAGGTCCACCCTGAGACAAAGAAAATGATGCTCATCGGTTTGTAAGCTAGATAAACATCAAAGAAAATCATGTTTAAAGCAAATGCAATGATCATCCAATGTAGCTGTACAGACTGTTGACTGATTGAACGGAATAGTCGCCAGAAAAGATAGCAGCCGATCAGTCCATATTCTGTTAAGATCCTGATTAATCCCCCATCAACCGCAGCTAGAGCAACTCCTGGTCCCACACCTTGGAGCCAACATTCTGGGTGGAGAGCATAGGCTTTTAATAAGTAACACCATTTGTGTATCCTCATCCACCAACTGAGATCGTAATCTTGAAATTTGACCGATTCATAGTCTCCAGGGTCGCTGGTGATATCAATACTGTCCCATACAATGCTGATGAGTTCGAGGTTTTTTATTGATAACAGTCCAGTACTTCGTTCGGAAATGGCTTTGTTGTTTTGAATCATTACTACAGTCATGAAAATGGCTGCGGAGAGAAAACTGATAGCGAAAAACCACGAGGCAAATGACCTTGCCTTAAATTGATCTTTGATGCGGAAGAGAAAAGGAATAGCGAGGCCAACAAGGGCAATTCGAGATCCTGTAAAGATGATCAGTATACTGAAGAGTAAAAACATCCAATAAACATACGTTTCGGCAAAAAAACTCCTAAAATTTGGAGGAATCAATTTTCTTAAGCGCGTGTTTGTCTCATCACTATAAATGAAAAAGCAAAACATCAGATTTAATAGCATTCCACCCTCTGAAGGAAAAGATGCAATTCCAAGAGATCTTCCACTAACGTAAGGGTTATACCCATCAACCGTAAATTGACCGATAAGTCCAAGTTTCTGCAGGGCAATAAGAAGTATATTCCAGAGAAAGAAAGCCTTCATTAATGTAGATACATTGGAAAATCGCGCGCTAAAGGCTCCGATATAGAAGAAAATGAAATATTCAGCGAGGCGTAAGCAATAGAAAAGATTAGCCTTCACATGGATCCATTCTTCTGCGATGAAAAATCTATTGAGAACAAATGATATAATCCCCGAGAAAATAATTGCTGCTGTCCATCCTTCGATGGGGTTGATTCTTTTTTGTAATGCAAAGTGGGCCCAACCGATTGCAAGTGCAAAAAAAAGTAACATCACGTCATCGATTCTGATGCCGGCAGTTTCTTTATCAAAAGAAATCAAGTTGATCTTAGGTAGAAAGATCAATAACCACCCGCATGCGACAAAAAATAGTGAAAAGGATTTGTCAAAAAGTTTCATAATTTACCTATCATACCCATTTCTTCTTGAAGGAGAAAAGAAAAAAAGAGAAAATCGTCCCAAAAGAGAATTAAGGAGCAAACATGGAATCGGTAAAGCAAACGGCGAACATCAATAAGCATATTGAAGAACATAAGAAGACAGATTGCACTTCTTGCAAGGTTTTAGATCCGGAACTTAAGCAGATGTTAGCAAAGATTGCTTTGACGATACGTGTCTTATCGATGGATGCCGTTCAAAAGGCCGATTCAGGACATCCGGGGTTGCCGATGGGGTGTGCTGAAATAGGTGCCTATCTTTGGGGCTGCCTCCTCAAATACAATCCGAAAAATCCAAAATGGTTCAATAGGGACCGTTTTATCCTGTCGGCAGGGCATGGTTCGATGCTTCTTTATTCGGTTCTGCATCTTTCCGGATACGATCTATCAATGGAAGATATCAAAAACTTTCGGCAGCTCCATTCCAAGACTCCTGGTCATCCTGAATCGTTGGAGACACCGGGTGTTGAGACAACGACTGGTCCTCTTGGGCAAGGTTTTGGCAATGCAGTAGGACAAGCTCTTGGGTTTAAACTCCTCGGAGCGCGGTTTAATACCGAGAAGCATACAATTATTGATAACAAAGTGTATGTCCTTTTAGGCGATGGATGCATCATGGAGGGGATCACTTCAGAGACGTCATCCCTGGCGGGGCACTTAAAGCTTGATAATCTGATCGCTATCTATGATTCCAATCACGTTTCCTTAGATGGCCCTTTGAGTGAGTCTTGCTCAGAAGACACGAAAATGCGTTATCGCGCTTACGGTTGGGAAGTTTTTGAAGTCGATGGAAACGATATTGAAGCTCTTCACACGGTATTCAAACAAGCGCAAACCAACCAAGACCGTCCGCGCCTCATCATCGCTAAAACGATTATTGGGAAAGGATCGCCTAATAAGGCAGGAACATCAAAAGCTCATGGATCTCCACTTGGTCCTGAAGAGATCAAAGCAACGAAAATCGCCCTTGGTGCCTCAGAAGAACCTTTCTTTGTTCCTCAAACCGTTTACGATTTTTTCAAGCAAAAGCAGCTTGAAGATACGGCTCAAGAGGAAAGGTGGGATGCAGTATTCGATGCTTGGGCAAAGGAGAATCCAGAGAAATTCCGTGAATTTGAGACAATGTCGCACCACCGCTTGCCTAACGATCTTGAAGAGAAATTAAAAGCCTTTCAGATCGCAAGTCCAATAGCCGGTCGTAAGGCGTCGCAAGACACGCTTAATGTTTTGGCAGACCTCCTTCCTCAGTTATATGGAGGATCGGCAGACCTTTCGTGTTCTGATTTGACAATGATAAAAAAATTCCCTCTGGTTGTCCCTGGAGTGTTTTCTGGTCGAAATATTAAATACGGCGTTCGTGAGTTTGGGATGGCGACAATGGCAACAGGGTTGTCAGAGACCGGATTGATTACCCCTTTTATTGGAACATTTTTAACGTTCTCCGACTACATGCGCAATGCCATCCGTTTGGCGGCATTAATGAAAGCACCCGTTATCTACCAGTTCACCCATGATTCAATTTTCCTAGGGGAAGATGGGCCTACACACCAGCCTATCGAACAGATAGCTTCTCTTCGTGCGATGCCCAATCTGTATGTTTTCCGTCCTGCAGATGCAAATGAAGTGAAAATGTCGTGGATTGGAGTTCTACATTATAAGGGCCCATCGGCGTTAATACTGTCTCGCCAAAATCTCCCTGAATTGGCACATACTAAAGTCTCTTACGCCGACGGTGTCGGACGCGGTGCGTATATTATTAAAAAAGAGGTAAAAAATGACTTATGCAATAACGGATACAAGCTATCAGAAAAAAAGGCTTTCAAGGGAAGAACTTGTAAAGCACATGAAGAGTTTTTCTCTTGATCTAAAA
>JBAWZJ010000225.1:0-3706 GCA_037143085.1 Parachlamydiaceae bacterium
TTACGAAATCAAAATTTAATCTGCTCGAGAAAAATGATCAGCGGGAACCGCTGTAAGTATACCGAGCGTAATTCAAAATATTGCATTATTTTACTCGGACTAGTATTAGCTCCTTCAATTGGATATACGATCGAACAGCCTGTAAAACAAATTCATAAGCCACCAATTCTTGTTGCTACTGCTATTATTGAAATCCATGAAGAAGATGAGTTTAAAGGGATTGTATTAATCGAGCGAGGGAATGCCCCTTTGGGAAAAGCTTTGCCTAGCGGTAAAGTTGAATATGGTGAAACTGTTGAGCATGCGGTTAGACGGGAAATGATGGAAGAAGTTAATCTTCATCTGAATGAACTCAAACAGTTTCATGTATATTCTGAACCTGTAAAAGATTGTGACTATCACTCTGTTTCAGTTGTTTACACAGCAAAAGCATCTCAGCTTCCAATAGGAGGAGACGATGCCGCAAAGGCGTTTGTCACGAAGTTAGAAGATATTCCTTGGTCCGAACTTGTTTTTGACCATGCTCGAGTTTTAAAAGATTACATTAAAATCCGACTTGTTCCCTAAATCCTGCAACAGTTCGCTTTAAAATCATTAAGATGGCTGGCTTGTGATGCAGTCAAAGGCCAGCGTTTGCTGACTCACAAGATGTGTCAGATAAAAGTCGTCGTAGATAACGTAGACAGCAAAATGTCGGTTGAAATAGGCCGTCTATGCTGACCTATTTGAACCGCCATTTCTAGGTTAACCATTCGCAATATACTCCCCTTCGAGCTGTCTGTAATTAATTTTCCCTGTTCCCAATACTGGAATTTGATGAACTTTTATTACAGAGGAGACTCTAACGAGGTTGCTAAAACCAGAGGTTTTTAGGGTGTTATTAACATCGTCGACAGTTAACGGGAAGCGGCAGAAAAGATAAATTTTAGCCTTCTCTCCTGAGGTTTCTTTAGCACAGACTGCAAGAGCTGGCCCGTCTTGCAGTGTGGGCCAGTTGTTCTGTTGGGCAGATTGAAGGAGAGCATCCTCTATTGAAGCTAAGCTCACCATCTCCCCTCCCAGTTTTATAAAACGCTTCATACGCCCGGATATTGTCAAATTTCCACCTTCACTTAGGAATCCCAGATCTCCTGTTTTGTACCATTGTTCTCCTTGTACTGTTGTGAACGGAGAAGAGAGTCCGGGATTAAGGTATCCTTCAAATATATTCGGTCCTTTGGCTAGAATTAATCCTCTTTCACCTACGGGTAAGAGTTTTTCTGTTTCGGGGTGTACAATCATCAGTTCGATGCCTGGAAGAGGTTTTCCGACACCCTTAGGACAGCCACCCAATGCATTCATTGTCAGTACGGGAGCGCATTCCGTGATCCCATATCCTTCTAACAGGCAATTAGGTTTACTGTACTGTTCTAAAACTTGAAAAAGTTCTGGGGGGGCTTTTTCAGCTCCGCTGACACATAGTCTTAACGATTTTACTTGCTCAGCTGTCGCCGCTTTAAGCATACCCTTGATGAATGTTGGCGCTCCGACCATAATCGTAATTTTCCAATGTTCGAATGCGTTAGCCAAACGTTTTCCATCTGTGGGGTCTGGGGAGTAGAAAACCCTAACACCGGCTAACAGCCCGAGGATACCGCTTATGGTAAATCCGAAAGAGTGAAATGGGGGTAACATCCCTAGTATGATGTCGTTTGAGAAAATTTCTTGTCCTTCCATCGCTGCACGCATGTTCGATAAAATGTTTTTGTGAGAGAGAGGCACCCCTTTGGGAAGGCTTTCTGTGCCGCTTGTAAACAAGAGGACGGCTTGGGCGTTTTCACTGATTTTGTCTGCATTGAAAATCTTTAATATTGCTTGCGTGCTTCTTTTCGACCGGATGAACGCTTTTAGCTTGTCTATGATAGAAAGTTCTCTGATGATATCTTCAATCATCACAAGGCGATCATCAATTCCATCCAGGTTGGCGTTTTCAAGTTTATCAAGAAAAGCCCACGAGCTGATAACAACATCGACATTTGATAGTTTGACGACGGACTCTAAATGCCGCGGCCCAACAGTCCAGTTAACCATCAAAGGAACTTTTCCGGAGAGTTCGCAAGCCAAAATTAGGAGGTTGGCAGCGACGCTTGCCGGAAGCATAATCCCAACATATTTTCCTGGGCATTTACGCAGGTATTCAGCGAGTAGAATAGTTTTTAGTTTTAGTTGAGAGAATGTTTGCACGCCGATGCGTCCATCAGCACAGGCTATGCTTTTTTTTGAATGCTTGCACTGGTTTAAAAAAACTTCAGCGATCGTCTTCCCTGGAGCTAGCGTTACCCTTCTTTTTGGAATAGGTTTTAGCCACTGAGCTATATTCCCTCTTTCATCTTCGACTTCTCTTTTGACTTCGATTTGGTGCGAGGCTATTGCTAACACTTTTGCCACTGTTGTTAAGGCATTTGCAGGAACACCACTCACATCAAATTCATCGTTTAGAAAAGCGACAAGGTCAGCGGAATCGAGGGAGTCGAGTCCAAGATCTGATGCCAATGACATTTCAGGCTTGATCGTTGCCGGGTCGCACTCTTTCAATTCAGCTAACTTTTCAATAACTTTATCTCTAACTTCTTGTGGTACGTTATCTATGGATATTTCTTTGTCTTCAGAGTTGTGGTTTTTTTGGACAGGAAGAAACTCTTTTTTCCATCTGCTATACGATACAAGAACTAGTGAGTCTCCAGGAAAAGGTTCTGATTGTTTTGTCAATCCGTCCGGAAGGTTATACCAACCCTCTAGAAACTTATTCATTTCGAGACGGGAAGAGTTACGGGGAAATGTTGCAGGCAGCGGTTCAAGTTCTACGATGATCTCTCTTCTCGGCGTGAAAAAAATCAAATTTTTGAGAATGATTTTGAGTGAGTTAGTAAAAAGGACTCCCAAAGAAGGTGCTGATTTGACAAGAGCTTTGGAAAAGCTGCTGCCCCAGAGACCTTTCGTTCGGACAAGAACAACGTTAGCTTCGGGAGCTTCTGTTAATATACGCTGGACAGCAGAGGCTCCGCCAACGGCTTCGTAGCCAGTATGTTTGACTTTTCCTGCCGGATAGATGAGAAAGTTTTGACCGGCTTTGAGATCTTGGATGACAGTTTGTACAACCTTTTCACTTTTTTTCCGCTTGAGACTGTTGCTTGTTGTTACAAAGTTAGGAATAGGCAGAGCATTCATAAAGCGCATAACACCATAGACAAAAGGTGTATAGTACATATATTCAACGATCATCGGACGAATAGGAAATTTTGGCCAAACAGCAAGCGTGACAACAATTGGGTCAATAAAATACGCTGGATGATTAGGCATGAATACGACGCCGCCTGAGCGATTCAATGTTTCAGGGGTCAGTTTATCAAGGCCGACAACTTTAATGCGGTAACGAAACCATAGGGCGAGCTTGAATGTATAGGCGATAATGTATTCAACTACTTTTTTCACGGCGAACTCCTGGTAAAGATGAAATTGTAACACGAGAAGATTGAATGGTCAATAGACCTCTTGCATAAGTCAGGTTCTGTCGATTTTCGGTTTTTTTTGAGCCGATTTTTGACTTCAAATTGCAGGGGTAATATAAACATTCGTCTGGCCCCTGCAATTTGAATCAAAAAGCAGCCAAAATTCTCATTTTGAGCTATGAGCAGTATATACTGATTCCAGTTGAAAGTTGGAAAAT
>JBAWZJ010000226.1:0-3687 GCA_037143085.1 Parachlamydiaceae bacterium
CCCCGGGGCTTTGACGCAGCCAAATCAGACAATTTAAGTGAAACAGTGTACTAGTACGTTGTCAAGCTTGAATTTTAGGGTTTGGCCAGCGTGAAAGCTCCCGCGGTTCGAACGTTGAAAATGGGTTAGTATGAGGCAATACAACCCCATTTTCGACGCTCGAACCCTGGGGCTTTGACGCAGCCAAACCCTAAAATTCAATCTTGACAGTGTACTAGACCTCCTGCAAGAGGACTGTTATCATAACCCTTTTTAAAAGAAGCCATATGTTTCAAAAAAACCTCTTCAATCGTTTTTCTTTATCACTGTTTGTGTTTTTGTCTTTGTCAGTCTATCCAGAGGCAAAACTTCCTGAATTAACACCGAAGAATACGACAACAAAAATTAACGAATTTTTGAAGGAACACGCCTCATACCACAAGCTAACACCAGAGCTTGTGAAACGGACGTTTCAGAACTTCATAGAGGAACTCGACCCCACAAAAACCTACTTTATTGAACCTGACATCCATGAGTGGTTAGAACCTTCCGATGCTCTCTTAGACAAAGCGTTGAATGACTTCAATAACGGAAATTATCAAACATTCCATGAAATCCATGCAGCAATGGTAAAAGCAATCAATCGTCGCCACGAATTGGAAAAGAAAATTAATGCCGCTGACCTTCCAAAACATGTTAAGGCCGATGAATTCAAAGACCTCAAATGGGTTACAAATGAAGAAGAACTTCTAACGCGCTTGAGCAGAATCAAGTCCTTACAAATTGAAACAGCGAGCAAACTCAATGAAGAAACAAAGGAAAAGTCTCTTCAACGGCTAGCTAAGAGGCAAGCTAAGTATGAAGATGACGTTCTTACAAACGACCCAAATTTAAAACAAAGACTCATCTTATCAGATGTTTTAAAGTCTGTAGCCTCATCCTTGGATGCCCACACAGCTTATTTTACTCCCGATGAAGCCTCACAGTTTATGATTAACGTCCAACAAAGGCTTTTTGGTATTGGCGCTCAGCTGCGTGATGATCTTAACGGCTTTACCATCGTCAAAATTGTTGAAGGTGGACCCGCAGCGGCGAGCAAGGAGTTAAAATTAAAAGACCGGATTATTGCTGTCAACGGCGAGCCTGTTGTTGGAATGGACATTATAGATGCTGTTGATTTGATACGAGGCGAAGAGAACACGCCTGTTGTCCTAACTGTCATACGAGAGACTGGTGAGGGAGATGAAAAGAAGGAAGAAACGCTCGATATTCATTTAAAAAGAGCGCAAGTTGTTTTAAAAGAAACGCGATACGAATCCTCTTATGAACCTTTTGGCGATGGTGTGATAGGGTATATTAAACTATTCTCTTTCTATCAGGATGCAGACAGCTCTTCAGCTGATGATATTGCCAAGGCTATCGAAGCTTTAAAAAAAGAACACAATCTTAAAGGATTAATTTTGGACCTTCGATACAATTCCGGAGGGATTTTATCCCAAGCGGTGAATATTGCGGGGCTTTTTATCACGAAAGGCGTTGTCGTTTCGATTAAAGATGAAACAGGACATGTTCAACACCTACGCGATTTAGATGGAACAACAACCTGGGATGGCCCCCTCATTGTATTGATTAACAGAGCGAGTGCTTCAGCTTCGGAAATTGTTGCTCAAGCCCTGCAAGATTACGGAAGAGCTTTGATTATCGGCGATGACCATTCATTTGGAAAAGGATCATTCCAAACATTTACCCTGAACACCACGGCGAAAAACGATGATGTCAATCCAGAAGGTGAATACAAGGTAACCAGAGGACGTTATTACACAGTCTCAGGGAAAACACCCCAGCTTAATGGAGTTCTTTCAAGCATTGTAGTCCCTGGAGCATTAAGCGAGTCCGAAATAGGCGAAGTTTTTAATAAGTTTCCTTTAGACAATGATAGCATTCCGCCCAGTTTTGATGATGATTTGGCAGATATCCCCTACCTTCAAAGAAATAAAATAAAAAAACTGTACAAGTTTGACCTTCAGCAACGTCTTACCCTATATGACAAGTACGTTGAGAATCTAAAGAAAAATTCAAGCCTACGAGTAAAAAACAACAAGAACTATCAAAGCTTCCTTAAGCAGCTTTCCAAAGATGCTGATGTTGAAGATGAGAGTGCGGAAGAGTTTGGACAGACAGACCTGCAGTTAGCTGAGACATATGATATCATGAAGGACTTGATATTTTTGGAACAACAAGAGAAAAAGTAAGTTCTTCACTTATTCCCTAGAACTCTTTAGAGTCAATTCAATAGGTTGAATCGAACATGTGGTCGTCTCCGGAGACCAGGGTAAACCACCTTTAAAGAGTTTATGAAAATTATTCCCGAAGTTTTCAGGGTCGGTATCGATAACGGTTTCGACCCAAGGAATAAGATCAGATTCCCAGGAAGGACTTGCTAATCCTTTCGTTACCCAAATAGAGCGGATTAACATTTCAGAGATCGAAGGATCACCACGTAACCACGGTTTTGCTTGGCAAAGCCACCAGAAAATCTTACCCGATAAATATTTAATCGTATCAGGATCCTCTGATTTTGAAACTTCGTCATATAACTTCTCTACATAATTTAAAATAGCCTGCGCGCTTTTAAGACTTGAATGCAGCACCCTTTCTTTTGAAGATTCAGAAAGCAGTAGTTCTTCATCATTTATTTTACAATACATGCTAAACCGACATTTTGAACCTAAACGCTTAGGAATAGAATCATAAGGACCTACGTACTTAGTGTACATTTGTAGGTCATAGGTGCGCGGAAATCCGAAAGGTGAAACCGCCAATTTGCTGTAGCCTCCCTTCACTAGTTCGAATAAACGTGATATATCCCAAGCCATAATGCACCTAGCCGAAGAAAAATAAGTTAGCATAGAACGAAAGTCAAGAAATTGCTCTTTCTGATAGTGCGCACCCAACTGGATGAAAATTTTCATCAAACAACTATAATTTGCTTGATCATTTCGCGCATGCCCAGAACTTAGCGATCCTATAGATAAATTTTGTTGCGCGTCGATAGTCGATTTAATATTCATAACATTCACCATGTGTTCATGGTTTTTCATAATCGCCACAATTACATCATTGAACTGTTGTTCTAATTTTTCTCGTGATTCTGGAGCCCAAAAAGAGTTAGTAAGCTCCTGAATTTTCGCCATTAATTGCTTGGGGCCTTCAGTATTGAATGAGCTAAAATCTTCGCACCTGTCTATAAAGCATTTTAGACACTCTTTAGAAAAAATATGAAACTTAACACAACCCTCAAGATCACTTTTGAGAGATACAGCACAGACATTGTCTCCAGTAAATGGATTATAACCAAGTACTTCATCATCTCCCTCTCCATCTTGCCGGCCTTTCCACTGTTGTTTTAACTCTTCCCATCCCCGCTCAATAAGATTCGCTTCTATCATTAAATCAGAAGCGGGAATACTTCCGGAAAACATCTTTTTTCTTAAATCTACTGTTTTAAACATCAGTTCGCATTGAATTCTATATAAAGTTTGATCTCTCATCTCCCCTTGAATACCCCCTGTAGAGGCTGCTTTTGTTAAGTAATCTTTAAGGCCATCGACAGCATCGAAAAATGTCCTAGATGGAATCGTTTCAAGAGAAAGAGTTTCCTGCATTATCAATAAGCGACTTTGAAAGACAGACAACGGGTCTTTTATG
>JBAWZJ010000227.1:0-3638 GCA_037143085.1 Parachlamydiaceae bacterium
TTTACGATGTTCGATCTGCGGGGATTTTCGCGCAGTTAGAAATGCCAACTTTTGAACGACGTTCGGTATAAAAGTTGTCGTTTAGATTTGGTTGTTGAAGGACAGGTGATTGTTGAAATCAAGGCAGTATCAGAACTGTTACCCGTTCATGAGGCACAGCTTTTGTCCTACTTAAAACAGGTGGGAGGAGGCAGAGGGCTATTGGTTAACTTTAAACCCGACTTGCGGCCCTAAATCACGTATGAATTTAGGCGAACTTGTCAAGTTGCCTGATGAACGACGAAGGTAAAATCTCCGATTTTACTAAGGAGTTCAGCGGAGCAAATTGGCAAGTGCAGCCAAATTCATGCGTGATTTAGGGGGCAAGTCGGGTTCTCTGATTGCGCACAAATAGTCAATACATTTTTTTTGGAGCAACTCTTTTTTTGCAACAGGTATATCAACGAGACCTGTGCGCAATCACTTTATGTTTTAACGTAAAATTGCTAAAGCATGGCATTCGTCGTTTAATAGTATAACCCCTCTCAAATTTCTCATAAATCCTCAGTGATCTCACTGGCTCCGTGGTTTATTTATGCAACAACGCCCCTGAGTTTACGGAATTGGTGTTGACAGATGGCCCAAAATTTCCCATAGATCTTGTACAGTTTTTTTCTTTAATGTATCCTTATGCCGAACGTCCAATCTGCAACTGGAGCCAGTATAGCTACAAAAAGGAAATGCATGCCGCTGCTATGGCGCTACCTTCTTGCGCACTATTTAAAAGTATTCGCCCTCTGCGTCACCTCCTTTATCGCCATTCTTTTAACTTTAAGACTTGGGGAGATTGCCTATTTTGCCACCCTCGGTCCTGAAACGCTAAATATTCTTTGGTTTATTCTGCAGCAGATACCCTATGTTTTGCCCATCGCTTTTCCCGTTTCAGCGCTGATTTCATCCATCCTTCTCGTCCAAGGGATGTCCCAGTCGCGTGAGTTAACAGCGATGCGGTCGTGCGGCTTCTCCCTTAAGGACATTTTGGCTCCCGTCCTTATTGCGGCGCTTTTCCTTTCGATGTTAAATTTCTACATTATCTCAGAGCTTTCTACTGCCTCGCATCTGACATCGGCACAACTCAAGCACCAGCTCCGTTCAATGAACCCCCTTTTATTACTAAATAATAAGACCCTCATGCATATGAAAGGCCTTTACTTCGACGCCTTGGGCCCGTCTCATGTTGGCGAATATGCTGAGGACATCATTTTTCTGTACCCAAGCAACCATAGCGACCGTCTGTCGCTCGTCGTTGCGAAGAGAATAGACGTTACCCCCGAAAACTTTTCAGGAAAGGAAGTCACTATCGTTACCAGTCGTCCTCCAAAAAATGAGAATGAGGACGATCAACTGATCATCGAAAACATGAAGACAAGCGTCACGACGATAAACGATTTTTCTAAAATGCTAGAAAGGAAGATATGGACCGTCAACAACGATCACCTTCCATTTGCAAAGCTGCTGATTCGGCAAAGTGAAGCAAAAACAGCGCTTCAAAATGCAAAAACTCCCTTAGAAATCAAGGAAGCTAGATACGATTATTACCGGACAATCACCGAAATGATCCGCCGCTTTTCCGTCGCCATCGCTGTTTTTAGCTTTACCTTGATGGGATTATCGTTTGGCATCAGCATCAGCCGAACACAGTCGAGTTTAGGGATCTTATTTGTAGTTGTCATGAGCGCCATCTATCTTGTGGCATTTTTTATCGCCAAAAGTTTTGACCATGCATTAATCACCGCGACAGCATGTTATCTTGTGCCCCATGTGATCATTTGCAGTGCCTCGTTATGGACACTGCGTAGAGTCTCTCAAGGGATTGAATAGGAAATATTATGGTACCCTTGACATCGATTTGGGAACGGTATTTTTTGAGACAGATGATCCAAACATTTGTCTTATTTCTGATCGGATTTTACGGTATTTATGTTCTGATTGATTACTCGAACCATGCGGCAAGCTTCAAACATTACCACTTCACATTCATCGATGTTGTACGGTTTTATGGATACGAATTTGCCGCGCGTGCCACCGTATTGGTCCCTTTTGCCATCCTTATAGCATGCGTCAGGACGCTCTGTTCACTGAATACAAATAACGAACTCGTAGCTCTTATGGCAAGCGGTATCCGCCTCAAGCGACTCCTCCGTCCGTTCATTGCCTTCGGCTTATTTTTCACATTTCTAATGTATCTCAACACCCAAATTTTCGAGCCGCTTGCCGCGAAACAAAACACCAAATTAGAGCAAGCGCGTTCGAAGGCAAAACAGAAAAAATATTTTCCTGTACAACACATGACCTTGGAAGACCGCTCCTCCCTGATTTTTCAATCCTTTGATGATCCTACGCAGGCATTTTTTGACGCCTATTGGGTCCGTTCTATCGACGATATCTATCGCGTCCGCCACCTTTTTCCCAATGAATCCCCCCCAAGAGGAGAATTTGTGGAGCATCTGCAGCGGAATGCCAAAGGAGCCCTTCTCCTCACGGAAACCCTACCAAGCCGCACCTTCCCTGAAATGCACTTTAATCAGGAACAATTAATCGAAAGCATCGTCTCGCCAGAGACCCAATCGCTCTCGGTTTTATGGAACAACCGCCCTAAAAACACGACTAAATTGAACGAAAAAGAGGCGTTTTTACTCACAACATTTTATTACAAGCTAGCAATGCCATGGTTATGCCTGTTAGCCGTTATTGCGCCAACCCCTTTTTGCATCCGTTTTAGTCGAACTCTTCCAATCTTTTTCATTTACGCCTTAAGCATCTTTGGCCTTGTCGCTTTTTACTTAGTTATGGATGCAGCCTCTGTGTTGGGTGAACGGCAAGCTCTCTCTCCAGCCGTTGCCATCTGGGTTCCCTTCTTCTTCTTTTTAACCATTTTTAGCTACCGATTCATCAAAAAAACATAAATTTGACGTTGTGCATTTTCTTAATTTACCTTCCACGAAAAGCTTTCTCTAGCTAAATAAGCATCTCGGAAAGGCAAAAAAATACCCATCCATCAAAATTATTACGCTGTAATTTACCTATCTCCTGATTCTTAAATTAAAAAAACACACAAAAAGACACGAAAATAATTTATATACAATTAAATAATTTAGTTAATATAATAAGTAGAGCTAATTAGATAACAAAAAAAAATCTAATTCGCAAGGTTTTTTATATGCCCATAGACCCTATCAAACAAGAAAATCTTTACAAGTCACTTTTTGTGCCATCGAAAACGAACGAACATCCTATCACATCGTTGGCCAAAAGTTGTTTTTCTCTATTGAAGACAAGTGTAGATAAGATTTTTCATCCCATTTCTCCAGGGAAAAATGATATTCCCGCCGATATGGAGACTCCGATTCTTCATCCACGCCTCCCCCAAAAAGAAGAAGATATCTATTCTTACAATAACTCGCGAATTTACGAAAATATAGAGCATGATGACGGCTATGTAGATATGGCAACCATCGACCAGAAGCGTGGAGAGAACAAATTTAGTAAGATCTGTCGAGACGTGGAAACGCCTGGTTATTTAAAAAAACCGCCATGCCGTCCAGTCGGTTTTCTAACTGTTGATTTAACCCCGTCTGATGCAAAGAAAATATTAGAAC
>JBAWZJ010000228.1:0-3636 GCA_037143085.1 Parachlamydiaceae bacterium
TGATATGCTGTTGTTTTCTTCTCAGCTTCATCGATCTCCAAATTACGCCTTTCTTTCCCGTAGATTACCTTATCACGAGCTTCGACAGTCTCTTGAGCTGTTACAGCTGAACGGCCCCTACGAGCAGCAAGGAGAGCCGCTTCGTTCAGCAAATTCGCCAAGTCAGCACCGGAACATCCTGGAGTGCTTCGCGCAATAGCCATCAAGTCCACGGTCGGATCCATTTTAATTTTGCGAGCATGCACCTTCAGAATTTCCAAACGGCCCTTAATGTCCGGCAAGTTGATGACAACACGACGGTCAAAACGGCCCGGACGGAGAAGAGCTTTATCAAGGACATCGGGACGATTTGTTGCTGCGACAAGGATGACCCCTTCATTTGTATCAAAGCCATCCATCTCGACAAGTAACTGGTTGAGAGTTTGTTCCCGTTCATCATGCCCACCACCGATGCCGGCACCGCGGTGACGCCCTACCGCATCAATTTCATCGATGAAAACGATACATGGAGCGTTCTTTTTAGCTTGATCGAATAGATCACGAATACGGCTTGCGCCCACACCGACGAACATCTCGACAAAGTCGGAGCCTGATATTGTGAAGAACGGACGATCGGCCTCACCCGCAACAGCCTTTGCAATCAATGTTTTACCCGTTCCTGGAGGTCCGATGCACAAAACCCCTTTAGGAATATGCCCGCCGAGAGCAGTAAATTTTTGAGGATTTTTTAGGAAGTCAACAATCTCTTGCAGCTCTTCGATAGCCTCATCGATCCCTGCGACATCTTTAAACGTCACCTTATTTGCCCCTTTAACGAGCAATTTAGCAGGTGATTTGCCGAAGTTCATCGCATTGTTTCCCATCCCCTTCATTTGGCGGGAGAAGACGAAATAGAGGACAAGAACGATTAATATCAATGGCATTGCCGTCAGGAGGTAATTGATATAATTTGGAGTTGGCTCTTCACTCTTAAATGTTTTTTCTAGAACCACATTTACAGGTTGGTCAGGAGCTTTGAAAAAACCGCCACGGTTGACATTGAAGCTATCCCATTCCTCTTTCGCTGTGGTGAACCAGTGATTGAACACTTCGGGATCTTGCTTTTCAAGAGCTCGAGTTGAAAGTTCTTGATTGTTGAAGAACCAGATCACGCCAGCTACAGATTGACGCACCTTTTCCAACTGAGCTTCATTATCATTAAGCTTTGTTGTTAGCTGACCATATTCTTCTAGATAATCTTGATAGGTACGAACACTGCGCAGCTTAGCTAAGCGGACGTGTTCATCCATTTGGTTGAGCTCATTGACAATTGTTGACAATTCAGTCAGGGCATTGGCGTAGATCTCTACTTGAGGATTTGCATCGTTGTTTGCGGCATCGACACTGCTGTCGATAGCTTTCAATCTTTGTTTGTAGACTTCATTCCCTATTCCAAGCATTGGAGAGCGGAAACCACTAATCAAATCATGCAGCTGTTTTCCGAAGTCTTTAAGCGGCCCGGAAGCAGGATGAGATCCAAGAGCATCGAAGTCTTTTTGTAACTCTACGACGCTGACAGTTTTCTTATTTGCAAGTTCTGTAATGGCGACACTGTTATCCTTTTCTGGAGAACTGTAAATAGAGTCAACGATAACATATCCGTTCTTAGTAAGAGGAATTCCTGATAGATTTAAGAACCATTCGGCAGAATCGACGATCTTGAGTTTTTGTGCCGCAAGATCCTTTTCTAGACGTTCTTTTTGTCCAACAAAGTCGTGGTTGGCATTAAGAAGCTCCAAAAATTTATACCTTGTTTTTCCCTCTTCAGTCAGTCTATCGCGGAAACGGCCGCTGAAGGAAACCAGCGAGTCATTAATTGCTGTTTTTCGGCTATCCTCCGGTTGAATCAGCTGTAAGTCAACAAGAGACTCGAGCTGGTAGCTAAAGGATACTTTGGCAAATTTGGTATCCAGAAAATTCTGAACCATCAGAGCCATGAAGAATGCGGCCATTAAAAACCAGACGAAGCTGTTTGGAAAATTCTTTTTCAGGTCATCTTTTTTGTCGTCTGCCATGATCTAAACCCATGTAAAAATGATGATATTTTAAGCGAAGTAAAAGATTGTAACAACCTAACAATCAGGTAGTTACAAAACAGTACTCCCTAAAAACGCTTTAAACAACCCTAGGATATCACATAACTTATTCGACATCAACCACTATTCTGCCAGAAATTCATGTCGTACCCTTCCATTTTGAAGGATGACCGGGGCGCAATGTCGAAGGAACGCTGGAACCTTCCGATCACTCCACCATTTTGAAAGAGAAATATTTTCTTTACAAAGCAAGTTGTTTTCTGGAGGAGCCAAGAAATAGTCACCATCGGGCAAAGAGACCCGTCCAGCCCCCTTCCAGAGAGAGAGCCAATTTGTTGTTTCTTCTTTAAAGGTTTCTTGATCGAAAAGCTTTGTCGTTTCAGAATGAAATCTCATAGAAAAAGTTGTGAATCCCTTTTTCTTGATCGATGGAGAAGCAGATACATACCAGCCACCCCAAACGAGAGTTCCGTTTTTGGGGAGGAGGACCGTTTCGGAAGCAACCTTGGGCAAGGGAGAGTGTAAAAGAAAAATGCGACGCCGGTCAATCTCTCCTAGACAATCACCCAAGCTTTTATTTGCCGCCCCGGTAGAGATCAAGTGGACAGCTTGGGCAAGCATCTCACGGCTAAAGGTGATTTTTTCTTTTTCAAAGAAACGACGCAGGAGGTGTTTCAGTTCTACCCCCTCTTCCGGACACTTTATGCTCAAATCGAGAAGCGATCCAAATGGACCGGAAGAGATCTCCGCAAGATAAGGGGAAACTTTGTTATCGAGATACCTAATCAGTTCGGCAGATTCATTACCCACGTGGCATAAACCCGAACAAACCTCCTTGCCAAAGACCGTTGACAAGTAAGGAAGCAAATCTGTTCTTAGACGCGCCCTTAGAAATTTAGCATCTGTATTTGTTCGGTCATTAAATCCCTCAAGCCCCCGGTTGTGAAGCCAACAGAGGATATCCTTTTTTGTCACCGTCAAAAGAGGACGCCACACTTTCATCTTTCCGAACACCGTTTCTGGAGTTATTCCACACAGATTGGATAAGGCGGCACCTTCTAAGATACGTTTTAACACCGTTTCCGCATGATCATCCGCATGATGTCCGAGTAAAACAGCTTCGTACCCATATTTTTCACATAAGGAATTGAAGAAACTTAATCGTTCATCTCTGCAAATAGCTTCAAGGTTACCTCCAGGATTGCCTAACGCCAACACCTTCATGTGAACGGGTACCCCCAATTCCGCCCCCATGGAACAGATTTTAGCAGCCTCTTCTCTGCTTTCTTCGCGCCAACCATGATCGACATGAGCTATAGCGATATTTTCCTTAAGGGAAAGAAGAGTATGAAGAAGAGCTAACGAGTCGGGACCGCCGGAGAACCCAATAAGTAGCGGTTTATCGCTTTTGTGTGTTTTGAGGAATGAGGAGACCGTATGAATCAATTTATCTGTCATTTAGACCTTTTGCATAACTAAGGTTCTGTCGATTTTCGGGTTCTTTTGAGCCGATTTTCGATTTCACATTGAGGGGGTAATATACTCCCATCGATATTACCCC
>JBAWZJ010000229.1:0-3622 GCA_037143085.1 Parachlamydiaceae bacterium
CTCTGATAGCATGGTCGCATTAGAATCAATTAGGAGAAACCTTATAAATGTCAAAACAACAACAACAACCCACTTGGAATGATAGCAACATCGTCGATGATGTATTGTTTCAAGAAAAAGATGCTGAGCTTTTCAAAGCTCTTTTAGAGAACAAACAAGGCCTTATTCCACAACAAAGCACTAATTTTGTCCCTGGAACTATTTTAAAAGGACGAATTGTTGAGTTTACAAAAGACCACGTCGTCGTCGATGTAGGACTCAAATCAGAAGGGCTTGTGCCTCTTCAAGAGTTTTCCGACCCATCTGTTCTCACATTGGATGGAGAAATTGAAGTATACCTCGACCAGGCTGAAGATGATAACGGTCAGATTGTCCTATCGAGAGAAAAAGCTGAGCGTCTCCGTCAGTGGGAATATATTGTTGAACATTGCGAAGAAGGTTCTATTGTTAAAGGGCGCGTCCTCCGTAAAGTTAAAGGCGGCCTGATGGTTGACATTGGCATGGAAGCCTTCCTGCCAGGATCCCAAATCGATAACAAAAGAATTAAAAACCTCGATGATTACATCGATAAAGTTTACGAATTCAAAATTCTCAAAATCAACATTGAACGTAAAAACGTCGTTGTTTCCCGTCGTGAGTTGCTGGAAGCGGAAAGAGTTTCGAAGAAAGCAGAGCTTCTTGAGAATATCAAAGAAGGCGATGTTCGTGACGGTATCGTAAAAAATATCACAGACTTCGGTGTCTTCCTTGATCTTGATGGAATTGACGGACTTCTCCACATTACAGATATGACGTGGAAACGTATTAAGCATCCTTCCGAGATGGTTCATTTAGGTCAGAAACTCGAAGTGAAAATTTTGAGCGTCGACAAAGACAAAGGGCGTGTAGCTCTTGGCTTGAAACAGAAAGAATGCAATCCTTGGGATCAAATCGAGCGTAAGTACCCACCAGGCACACGTGTTCGTGGCAAAATTGTCAACTTGTTGCCATACGGAGCGTTCATTGAGATAGAGTCAGGAATTGAAGGGCTTATCCACGTTTCCGAAATGTCTTGGGTAAAGAACGTGACAGATCCGACAGAAGTCGTCAAAAAAGGCGATGAAGTAGAAGCTATTGTGTTATCAGTCCAGAAAGAAGAAGGGAAAATTTCTCTCGGCTTGAAGCAAGCAGAACATAATCCTTGGGATGATGTTGAAAAGAAATATCCTATCAATAGCAACGTTAAAGCTGAGATCCGCAGTTTAACAAACTACGGCGCTTTCGTCGAGTTAGAACCTGGTGTTGAAGGCCTCATCCACATCTCAGATTTGAGCTGGATTAAGAAGGTTTCTCACCCTTCAGAACTTCTGAAAAAGGGCGACATTGTTGATGCTATAGTTCTTTCAGTAGACAGAGATAGCAAAAAAATTACTTTGGGTGTGAAGCAATTAAGCTCTAATCCTTGGGAATCCATTGAGAAGACAATGCCTGTTGGCTCTCTAGTCAAAGGAAAAGTTAGCAAGATTACAGCTTTCGGAGCTTTTGTTGAGCTCGATAGCGGAATCGAAGGACTAATCCATGTGACAGAACTTTCCGATCAAGCATTTGGTAAAGTTGAAGATGTTGTCGCAAAAGGCAGTGATGTCACAGCAAAAGTGATTAAGCTTGATCCTGAGCATAAAAAGATTGCTTTGTCGATTAAAGAGTGTATGATTGATCAAAATCAATGCAACCGTGATGACATTGTTGTCACTAAGACAAAGCGCAAGAAAAAAGAAGTACAGGAAGAAAAAGAAGGCGATGGGGAATCTGGGCACCAGCATGTTTGTAAGCATGGTACTCACGAAGAAGAGCAAGAGTAACGATTACTCTTGATTCTTACGTCCCAAACTACGAATATCCATCCGCGGTCGGTTGGCCGCGGATGGTCTTATACCTTGTAAAGTCACGAAAAGAAAGACGGACAGGATATAACTAACCAGAATTTTACAACTCCTTCATAAGTTTTAGAGGCCAATACAATGAATAAAGATCTCATTGCCATCTTCGAATATCTTGAACGTGAAAAAGGCATTAAACGAGATGTCGTTATCGATGCTATAGAAGAATCTCTCCGAGCGGCAGCCAAGAAAAGTATTTCAGGAGCCTCGAATGTCACGGTAAAAATTAATTCAAAAACCGGAAATATCGATGTTTTTTGTGAAAAAGAGATTGTCGATGAAGTGGAAGTTCCGGCACAGGAGATTTTTATTGAAGATGCTCGCCAAATCGATCCGGAATGTGAAATAGGACAGTTTATCGATATCGTCGTCACTCCGAAGGAATTTGGCCGTATTGCTGCGCAAAAAGCAAGACAGATCATCTCCCAAAAATTGCGTGGGGCCGAAAGAGATGTTATTTATGAAGAATATCGACACCGTGCTAACGAGCTCATTTCAGGCACTGTGAAACGTTTTGTCCGCGGAGCCAACATCATCGTTGATTTGGGTAAAGTCGAGGCTATCATGCCGATGCGGGAATATCCAAAGACAGAAAAGTACCAAATTGGTGAAAAAGTTTTAGCTTTACTTCTTGGTGTTCATGACACAGAGAATGGTGGAGCAGAAGTCGTTTTATCCCGCAGCAGTCCGGAATTTGTACGACAGCTGATGGTGCAAGAGGTTCCTGAGATTAATGATGGCACAGTAATTATCGATAAGATCGTGCGTGATGGCGGTTACCGAACAAAACTTACAGTTCGTTCAACAGATCCAAAAGTTGATCCTGTTGGCGCCTGCGTCGGGATGCGGGGAATGAGGGTAAAGAATGTTGTGCGTGAACTTCTTAATGAGAAGATAGACATTATTCCGTTTTCTAATGATCCATTAGAGCTTCTCCAAAATGCATTGTCTCCGATAGAGATTCGCAAAGTTAGCATTAGCGAAGAAGATAAAACGGTTTCTATTGTTGTTGAAGATGACGATTTTGCAGCGGTCATAGGTAAAAAAGGAATGAATGCGCGTCTTAACAGTCAACTGATCGATTACGAATTGGAAGTGCAGAGAATCAGCGACTACAACAAGACAATGGCGCTGCAAAGGTCAGAGCTAGCGTCTTCAGAGGATCCAGAGTTGGATAAACCTCTTAAGAATATTGAAGGGCTGAATAACTTGATTTTTGAACATCTCGTTGCTGAAGGCTTTAATACTCCACGTGCCTTATTAGTTGCTTCGCCAGAACAGCTGGCAAAAATTCCGGGTATTAGCCTAGAAGTGGCTGATAAAATACTGGAACAAATCAGAAAACAGAGGATGTAAACCCTTGGCCAAAAACCTTAAACTTAATATTAAAAACGAACAAATCGCCCAAGCCATCAATCTCAGTGGACTGAAAAACAAGCTGGCAGATAAAAAGGCGACGACCGATAAAGCGCCCGTAGCCGAAAAAAATGAAGTTGTAGAAAAGCCAAAAGCAAAGGCGCCTGTAGTAAAAGCTACTTCTAAATCAGCTAAGATCGATTCTTCTAAAAACGAGCCATCGAAGTCCGATGTTTCAGAAACAAAAGAAGACGCTCCTAAAATTCGCGCTCGCTCCCGTTCCGCATTTGCTGAACCGCAAGAAATGAAGACAGGAGAGCTGTTAGAAAAACAACAGACTCTTGGAA
>JBAWZJ010000230.1:0-3599 GCA_037143085.1 Parachlamydiaceae bacterium
GCGCAAGTGCGTAAAGAGTTCGCCGAAGCAACGGCAAATAGGTTCATCTTCGTCAAAATAGACTTCCCCCTCTACGCCTCCCAAGACCCCCAAATCAAAGCCCAAAATAAACAGTTACAAAATAAATTCAGTGTTCGCAGTTTCCCCACAATCCTCATCCTTGATCCTCAACAAAACCAACAAATCGGCACAACAGGCTATCGCCCAGGCGGAGGCAAGTCCTTTGCAGACTATCTCATTAAAATGGTTAATGACTATTCAGGATACAAACAAAAAATATCTACGCTCGATAGCTCTCAATTTTCTGGAAGCGCATTAAAGCAGCTATACACTAAATCTTTAGAGCTAAAGCTGAGCGATGACACAAAAAAAATCATGAATAAGGGGCTCTCATCAACTGAGTCCCCTTATTTTTTAACAGAAAAATACCGATCTTTTGCTAATGACGGCGAAATTCACACTAAAGAAGCATTAACTGTTAGGGAACAACTCATTGCGACAGACCCAAAAAATGAGAAACATGTCCACTATCAAGTTGCTTTGATAGAATTCCAAGCATTCTCTAAAGAAATGGACAAAAACAACTGTAAACCAGAAATGGCTGTTACCCCCCTCATCTCATACATCAATACATATGGACAGAAAGACAAAGAAAATCTATGGCGGCTAAATTTTATTATCTCCCAAGTTTATCTCGACAAAAATCAAATGCCCTCAGCTCTTAAATATGCTCAAGAGTCTTACGACACAGCTCCTTCATCAGTAAAACCAGAAATCGGACTAGCCGTCCATAATATCCGTTCACAAATCCATTCATTTGCATATTAGAAGTCTTATTAGAATGAGTGCCACTCGGAAACGTAAAGTAGCTCTTTTGGAATCTCTTTGATAAAACGAGATGGAGAACTCGCCGACTCGACGCCCATCCTCATCCGTTTACGCGCCATACTAATAGTCAAAAATTTCATTGCCCTTGTCATCGCTACATACATCAAACGACGCTCCTCCTCAACCCCCGTCTCCTTAACACTCTTCTCATGAGGAATAATATGGTCTTCCATTCCTACAAGAAAACAGGCAGGAAACTCTAATCCTTTAGCACTATGGAATGTCATTAAAGAAACCTTATCCTCAGTGTCAGACTGGTTGAGTCTTCCATTAAAATCCGATGACAACGGCATTTGTAATACAAAATCTTCCAATGAAACCGTTTCAGAACCACTTGGAAAATTAGCCATCGAGGAAATAAACTCCTGGACGTTTTCCCACTTAAAAGCCCTCATCTGTTCACTCTTAACCTCTTCTTCTATCGCCTTTTTATATTGAACTTTCTCAACTAGCCACAACATAGCATCGCGAAGTGATGAAGAGGTAAAGTGCTTTTCAGCAGCCTGAATAATATCTATAAAATTTCGAATTCCACGGGTTGCTTGTGCAGAAATTTTTCCTTTGAGAACATGCTCTTCAGAATCAACATCTTGTATAACACTCCACAAGGACATACCCTCGGAACGATTATACGAAGTCAATAGATCTAGAGCATGATCGCCAACGCCTCGCCTTGGATGGTTAATCACTCGCAGTAGAGCCTCTTGATCTAAGGGGTTGACGATCACCCGAAGGTATGCCATCAAATCCTTCACTTCTTTTCTCTCATAGAATTCCGTTCCGCCAAATATCTGATAGGGAATGCCTTGCACCCATGCATTTCCATTTTTCCACTTGTGTTTAAGCAAAGCCTGTTCTATCGGCCTTGAAAGAGCATTTGATCGATAGAGAATCGCTATGTCTTTCCACAGTAACCCATGCTTTTCCCTCATCTTATCTATGCGACAAACAACAGCCTGAGCTTCATCAAGTTCTGTTGGAGCGTGAAATACCTCTATCAACTCCCCTTCTCCGCGACTGCTCCATAACGATTTTCCATGCCGCTTTGTATTGTTTGAAACAACAGTATTTGCAGCTTTAAGGATCGTATTCGTCGATCGATAATTTTGCTCAAGTTTAATGATTTTTGCGTCTTTAAAGTTAAGAATATTTTGAATATCAGCCCCTCGCCACCCATAAATGGATTGATCATCGTCGCCGACAACACATAAATTATTGTTTTTTGAAGCCAACAACATCGCCAGACGGTACTGAATTGGATTTGTGTCTTGATACTCATCAATCATTAAATAAAGGTATCGCTCTTGATATCGAGCTAAAATGTCTGGAAATTTCTCAAAGAGTTCAACTGTTAACGTTAATAGACTATCAAAATCTACTGCATTGTATGCTCTCATACTGCTTTTTAGGCGATCATAAACCGTTTTGGAAAATTCATCGTGCCACGTAGAACCTGTTCCTTCGATTTCATTGGCTTGTAATCCTTTATTTTTCGCAAAGGAAATCACATCAAGGGTTGATTGCAGTGAAGGCATTGCCTGTCCTTCATGCTCCAAAAGATCTCGAGCAATGGCGTTGATGAGCCGTTGCATGTCCTTTTCATCATAAAGGGTAAACTTTCCCGTATACCCTAAAGAATGGATCTCAGCACGCAATACTTGCATGCAAAAACTATGAAATGTAGATAAAGTCACTTGTTTTACAGCTTTAGGATCGACCATACCACCTAAACGGTGACGCATTTCTGTTGCCGCTTTATTTGTGAAAGTCAGACCTAGAATAGAGCGTGGATCACAATTTAGATGATTGATTAGATAGGCCATTCGGAGCGTTAATACACGGGTTTTTCCGCTTCCTGCTCCGGCAAGAATCAATAGCCGGCCATCAACCGTTTTTACAGCCGCACATTGTTCTGGATTGAGCCCAGAAAATAGGTCGGCATTACGGGCTGTCATCCTGAAAAACTCGAATGCTCTAGCAAGAACAAAAGTTCTTCAATGATATCCGATGTCTTAGCATTATGTGCAAGTGGACGGGGCTTGACGTTGATGTCAATCCCCTTTGGAAGGCGCTGTTTCGTGAGGCGAAAAGCCTCACGAACAACTCTTTTAAAACGATTCCGCTTCACAGCAATCCCATAGTGGCGGGATGCTGTAATGCCTAACCTAATCGACGAGCTTCTGTTAGGGCAAACATCTATAAGTATCAGTTTGCCGGCACGACGGATAGACCGGTGTGCCAGCCGTTGATACTCCCAGCGAGTTCTAAGACGCGCCGACTTTGGATGTGTGCAATCCTTGTTGCTAGTCATGAACTCCCCCTTATAAGGGTTCTTGCTTATGCTCTTGACAGCTCTTTACGTCCTTGACGACGACGGCGGTTAATAATTTTGCGGCCATCTGCAGTCTTCATTCTTTGTCTGAATCCATGAACAGATTTACGGCACCGTTTGCTTGGTTGATATGTACGTTTCACGTCTCAATCCCTCAATGTTGTTGGAGAAGGTTTTGCAACCCACCCGCTTGTTTATCGATTGGTACATCATATAGGGAACAAGTGATAGAATGCAAATGAAATCGTCGGATTTTTTAGAAAAAAAACAAAATTGAGGAAAAGTCCTTGAAAAGAAAATCGGTGTTCCCTTAAACTGCTGCTTGATCTTCTAAAGACAAGTAGGAAAACCAAATGAAAGTAAAAGCATCTGTAAAAGC
>JBAWZJ010000231.1:0-3580 GCA_037143085.1 Parachlamydiaceae bacterium
GTAAAGAACTTGAGATTTTTGCAGAGAAAATTAAAGATGTTAAAATAAACGCAAACCTAAATCAAATGGATTATATTCCGCTAAAGGAATATCTTCAGGAGCTTTCTCAGTCGAATATAAATTTTAAAGAGATTTGTGAAGGTCAGCTTCCTCAAAAATTAAATGAATTCAAAATTTTGTATAATCAGGCATCCGCGCTTGAAGATAGTTTGAGGAGTAAAGGGTTAGGTCTTCATGTTCAAGAAATTCAAAAAATTAATAAAGAGCTAGAGGAAACACCCTGTGTTCCAGTCAAAAATTTTATAGAAAAAATATCGACTGCATCCTCGAAATTAAGGGAAATAATTGAGGGCGAACTTACATTTTAGATGTAGCTGATTTTTAAGATTTTCCAGAGAAAATAGAGGAGACTGCTCTAAAAACCAATCTCTTGATTAAAACGTATGTATAAATTATACCTATGTTTTAGCCGGGAGATCGCAATATGTCGTTAGTAAAGGAAATGAATGAACGACCGAAAGGGCTTGTCTACTGCCGTTATCTTGTGGGCATTGGCCATCTGACGCGCTCCCTAAACATTTGCCGTAGTCTTCTCAAATTTTTTGATATTGATCTTCTCGTCGGAGGGTTCGATGTCAACCTTTCTCTCGACTCCCCACATCTCCGTAAAATCCTCCTTCCGGCTGTCGGTCCGCAAGATTTGGCCTCTCTCCCTGAATCAAAAAAGCTTCCTCTTCCAAATGAATTGATCGATGGCCTTAATGACAGGTATGACTTTTTTATTACCGAGCTCTTTCCTTTCAGCAAATGGGACTTTAAAGATGAGGTTGTCGCTATCATTGATAAAATAAAGAAAAGGAATCCGGCTTGTAAGGTTGTTTGCTCCTTGCGCGATAGCATGCCACCGGCTCCTCCCGAGACAGATAGGAGAATTTTAAATTTCCTCAATCAATACTACGATAGGGTGTTTCTTCATGCCGATCCTCGAATATTCCTTCTTGACGAATCGTTTAGTCTTGTCGAGGAGCTTGGAGATAAATTGATCTATACAGGATTTATTAACAATCCTGACGCCGATATTAAAGATAAACAGAGAAAAAAAAGGGTTGTCGTCAGCACCGGAGCGGGAAGTTTTGGAGAGGAGTTGTTTTATGCTGCTGTCGAGGTGGCTCCTTTCTTTCCCGATTATGAGTTTGCCTTGATCACCGGCCCGAAAACGTCTGCTAAGGTTGAAGGGGAGATCAAGCTGATGGCAAAAAAAGTGGGAGCAGAAAATATCTCCATCCATTCTCTCGTAAAAAACTTCCAAGAATATCTCAGCGAAAGTGCTCTATCAATAAGCCTAGGCGGATATACGATCATGGATGTCGTCTATACAAAAACCCCTGCTATCGTCCTTCCGTCAACCTTCCATGACCAATATGCTCGGGGAATAAAATTTGCTGCTTTCGGATTCCTCAAGTTGATTTCGATGGAAGATTTGGCGACGGATAGGCTATGCAACGCGATCACCGAAGCTCTTGTTATGGCAACACCGCCATTCGATGTCGATATGAGCGGTTCGCAAACGACATGTAAGGAGATTGGAGATCTTCTAGGGAAAAAGCTATACTCCTAAAAACGGCAGTTGAAGACGGTGAATTGATACAATCTTTTGAGTCATAACCGTTTGTAGTGGTGGGCACCTTCACTATTTTGGAAGGATCGTTCACCACTGCAAACTGTTCTAACTTAAAATCTTGCTTCACTTCGTCGCCTTAAATTGCTGTTTTTAGGATAACAAAAATAAAAAGTATTTTATAAAGGGTATGCCTAACGTCATTCAAAAGTTGGTGTTTTTGGCGCGCTAGAAATGTTAATTTTTGAATAACGTTCAGTATATTCCAAGGAGGTGTCTATGACGCACATACCAGATGTCGGAGATAGTATTCCCGATTTCGTTATTAAAGACTATGAAGGGATCGAACTCGAAAGTGAAGATCTCATCGGCAGTCCTTTTGTTCTCTATTTCTACCCGAAAGATGATACTCCGGGATGTACCAAGGAGGCATGTGCCTTCCGCGATTCCATGGAGATGTTCGACGACCTCGAAGCTACGGTCATCGGCGTTAGTCCGGATAATGCAGAATCGCATGCTACATTCATTCAGAAGCATGAACTGAATTTTACTTTGCTGTGCGATCAGAATATGGCAATGGCAAGAAAGTTCGGCGCTGTGAATGAAAAAGGGGGAATCATCCGTTCAACGTTTGTTGTCGATTCCTCTGGGACGATCCGCTGGGTCGAACGTCCTGTCTCCGTTGAGGGGCATGTCGAGAGGGTTATCCAAGCAATGAAAGAGTTATGATTGTACAAAAGGCTGTTGAAGGTGGTGAAGTGACGCAAGATTTTGATCCGGAATCGGTCGTGATTGGAGATGATCATTCCCAAAAGATGAAGGCTTCTTCGATCGCAACTGATTCCGAATTAAAATCTTGCGTTACTTTTTCTCGGACAGCTTGCTCAAGGAAGGTTCTTGAAAATATTAGTGTGACGGTGTTGGCAAAAAACAGTCAAAAATACCTCAAAGAGGTGTTGCAGGCTTTGTTGCCATTTGGAGAGGTTGTTTTATACGATACGGGATCGACGGATGAAACGATTTCTATCGCTGAATCGTTTCCTAATGTCAGGGTGATTCGCGCTCCTTTCATTGGTTTTGGGCCTACCCACAACGCAGCGTCTGCTATGGCAAAACATGAGTGGATCTTGTCCGTCGATAGCGACGAGATCATGTCCCCCGATGCTTTAAAGGCTATCGCTGCTGAAGATCTCCATCCGGGCAAGGTGTACTCTTTCCCTAGGCATAATTACTTCAACGGGAAGTTTATCCGCTGGTGTGGATGGTATCCTGATCGACAGATGCGTCTCTATCACAAGGGAAAAACGAGGTTTTCTGATGCACAGGTGCATGAGGCTATCATTGCCGAAGGGCTGGTGCGGGTACCTTTGCAAGGGCCTATCATCCACTATTCGTACGATTCTATCGCCAACTTCCTATCTAAGATGCAGTCGTATTCCACATTATTTGCTGAACAATATCGGGGTAAGCGAAAGTCTTCCCTTGGAAGAGCTATAGGACATGGATTTTTTGCTTTTTTTAAGAGCTATTTCTTAAAGCTGGGAATATTAAGCGGGTATGAAGGTTTTGTTATTTCAGCGTACAACGGGCACACGGCATACTACAAGTACCTCAAACTTTACGAATTTAATTCCGAAAAAATCCGGCGGTGACCTGCTGAGAATGGGTATTTGTTAAGCTCATTGATGGAAAGCCATTCATATCCATCGATCTGTGTGGTATTTTCTACTGTATATAGGTGAGGAATTAATGTCGCACGGTACCGGGTGAATGAATGTTTCACCTGAGGTAATGTCTTGTGCCATGTGGCTTTTAGTGATAGCTTAGTGTGCAATTGCTCTCGAAGGATTCTCTTTTCTTCTGTGAAATTTTCCATCGGACGATCAATATCAAAATAGGGAAATTCTAGCAGGTCTGCCATCACTTTTCCTTTGACGCCGCGACAGACAAGGAATTGATCTC
>JBAWZJ010000232.1:0-3572 GCA_037143085.1 Parachlamydiaceae bacterium
GTGTAGAGTTTTTCTGGCATGAAGTCCCGTGTCCATTATGTATGTTACAACGTTTAGGAATGATTGCTGCAGCCTCAGGCCTTCTTCTTAATATACGCTTCGGCATTAAAATGTCGCATTATGGACTGTCGTTGATCAGCTCTATCTTTGGTGGTGGTGTTGCTTTAAGGCAAATTTCGCTACATGTCTGTCCTGGAATGCCAACCTTTGGGCTTCCTGTTCTAGGATTAAGCCTCTACACTTGGTCTTTTGTTGTGTTCGCTTGTATCATCTTCGCCATTGGAGGTCTTCTTTGTCTTTATGACCCGGCGAAAGATTCTCTAGATATTCCTAAAAGGGATAAAATGGGAGCTTTTGCTTTTGGAATACTCTTAACAATAACCACAGCGAATATTATCACCACGTTCATTCATTGCGGATTCGGCCCCTGCCAAGAATAGCCCTCTTGCACAATTAAAACTTGTTGTGCTCTTCATATTTATACTGCTTCCTGACAGTAATGGTTATCTTGTCCCCCCCCTAATACAAGAAATCTATCGATGAGGGATGAGCTCTCTTGACGCTTATTTTCGACCAACAGTTCTTTCTATACACTTAACCAAAAAAACACCAACATTTAATAAAAACAAAATAAAACAAAGCATAATTTATTATTTTTATATTTTATAAATGCTATAATAACAAAAGGATAATTATTGGAGGTTTTATGAGTTTCAATCTGATTCACCATGATTCTGCTGGTGATGAATCGCCATTGATAAATTTGCCTTCTCGTAAAGAAACAATAAAACAGTTAAAAATAGACGTAAAGGATGCCTTACGCAATAAAAATACAGATGATCTTTCGAAATTCCTCCCTCAGCTTAAACTCGAAAAGCAAGCTATAGATCAAACATATGGTCTAATCAAAAACATCATCACAAAATATCTTCCAGGATTGACCAGTTCAGGGAAAATGGGAAGGTTAATATCTAAAATAAATAGTGTTATTGAGAATTCTACCCTAAAAACAATAAGTCCTTCATCTTCAGTTCCGCTTAGCTCAAAATTACCAGTAGAGAACGAGCCTTTTTTTGATTTATCTGAAGTAAAACAACTAAGTAAGATGGAAGATTTCCCCAACAGTAAGGTCGATGTACGAAATCTAAAGTTTACAGATGATGAGATTGTTACAGCCATGAACTTCGATACGGAGGACGTAGACTATCCAAAGGACAACCTTCTTTCTGAAAAGGAAATGCGATTAGTCACTTATTATACTAGAGAAGGCTATTACGACATGAACAACATTTTAACGGGAAATATTACAAAAATTGCGGAACGATACCTTCAATCTCAAGAGATTGGACCCCGAGATTTTACCAAAGTCCGTGTTAGTATCGAAAACGAGATGTTAACAGCTACTTATAAAATATCGGATACCGATCCTGATGAAACACTTATTTTTAAGAGTGGATCAGATGAGTATAAGGGAATATTACAGCAAACCAAAAATGCTCTAGTTCAAGCTTCTCTGTTAACTAAGGCGCTGGAGAAGCTCCCCTCTTTTAGCAGTGATGGCTTAAATAGAAAAGTTGCTTGCAATAATGAAGATTCTTTAAACATAATATTGAAGAAATATAACCCGAGAGAACTTCCACTACCATTTGATAAAATGGTTAATGTATCTTCAGAGGGTGTCATTGTTACAGAAAATCGTTTTATGAGTACGTCAAAAAACCCCTGTGCTAATAAAGATTTTGGAGGTTCATTTGAATTTCACATTAAAGCTCGAGGAGGCAAAGATATACAACCTTTTTCATGCAGGCCTGATGAAAAAGAGGTAGTATTATTGCCTGGAACGAAATTACAAATTATAGGGATAATGAAGCTAAGTCTCGACGAGGAGAACCCCGATCCTCGTTATGTTATATCTTGTAGACAAATTGAAGATAAGAAGGAGAAATCTGATGAAAGTACCTGTTAACCCAAATTCCGATCAGGAAGAAATTAAAAGGCTTCTTGAGTTGCACAGCAAACCTAGTGCTACAGGTCGTTCCCAAAAGCCCGATTCATTATCTAAACGAATGGATTTTGCTCCAGGTGTTATTACAGATAGAGGTTCAACGCCTGGACCTCTCAAGCCAATAAAAAAAGAGCAACATCCGAAGTGAAATTACGCCTCTTGCGTAATTTAGGCTCTGTCAATTTTTGTAAGGGTCGAAAGACAAGGCTCTTTTATACACTGACGTTGACACCAATCACAGATTCACATATTCATCTAAAAATATTTTATAGTGTTTCTTAAGGTCTGACGACGATATTCACCGGTGAGCTTTCACTACCCGATGAGTTAAATGCTGTAATGGCATAAGTGTAGGAAACGCCCTTTTTTCTATTATGATCTTGATACGAATGTGCAGAAGGATTGACCGTTGCGATTTCTTTTCCATCACGATAAACAAAATAGCCGATGACCTCCAACGATGGACTTGATGTCCAACTTAGTTGGTTATATAATTCATATTCGAATCCAAAGTCATTTTTCTTTTGTTTGCCTTGAAGGTTTGATGGGGGTTGCAAAATGTTTTCTGGAGCATAGCCTAAAAAATTAAATTGTACAAACGTAGGATTTCCAATCGGTAGGTAAGAGAGCGAATAATTCGGGGTTGGTCCCGTAAATGTAACGAAGTCAAAGGCTCCTGTAATGGCAGACGAATTGAGAATTGTGTAGGTTCCAGGGTTAGCATTTGGACCTAAGTGGATCTCCAAGATACCTGCTAATGATGCGAATCCAGCAACTGATACTAAAGAGGTGCTGGAATCGATTTCAATATGCACAAGGCTTCCAAGCGTTTCGTTATCTAGATTTGCTGGACTTAAGGTCAAACTACCAAGATTTAGCGTTCCTCCGCTATCAGGAAAGATTATTCCGGAATTGACAAAGACATCACCAGTTATAGTCCCAATTCCACTAAGCGTTCCTCTTTGCGAACTAAAGCTAACGTTTCTGCATACCAAAATTGAGGCTGTATCGATCACTCCATTGACCTTGAAGTTTGCATTGTTGATTAAGATGTCTCCTTGATAATCGGTTGTTCCGTTGTAAACAACAGTTCCATTTCCTTTGACATAGACTTTTGTTCCTCCTGCGCCAAAAATGGTATCATCAGTAAACGAAACTTGATCGCCTAGTGTCAAAAAATCACTCTCATCGTTTGCCATAAAGGTAAGGGAAGAGCCTGAACGCAGGAATATACTATTTCCCAATGCTGATCCTTCAAAGCCGTCTGTCCCCCCAAGGCCGCCGGTTCCAGGAGTTCCAGCTTGCGTCGTATTGTTCAACGTGTTGAAAGTAGTTGGGACCCCGGGGAATGCTTGTATAGTGAAATTTAAATTGCTGTCTACAAAAATAGCTCCTCCCATACCGCTTCCTCCACCTCCTCCACCGCCACTAGAACCCACTTCTGAGGTATTTGCACCATTTCCTCCAGATCCTCCACCAAGATTCCCTATATCCGATCCACCCAAGGCACTCGAGTCACTAGAGGGCCCGCCACCACCGCCTCCACCTCCCCCTAGAGAATTACCAC
>JBAWZJ010000233.1:0-3559 GCA_037143085.1 Parachlamydiaceae bacterium
CTACTGTAAAGACCGCCACCACCACCGCCTCCCATGCTATTACCCGACGTCCCATTACCCCCATTACCCCCTATTACCGAGTTGGTAGAAAAAGCAACGTTGCTTGTTGTAACGGTAGCTCCCGGGCAGATGAATAAGGCTCCGCCGGCGCCAAGGCCGCCGCCGCCGCCGCCGGAACCAACACCACCAACACCACCCCTACCAAGTCCATTTTGAAGATTTAAATTACTGATTGTGCTAGATCCCGAATAGGCAAAGAAAACCGGATAGGTGCTGGTTCCAGAGATTGTATTGCCATTACCTAAAATTGTCACGCCGGTGAGATAGGGAAGGGCGGTCTGATAAGTAGAGCTGCTGCCTATCGTGATCGTTCCGTTCAAACCAGAGCTGAAAGAAACCGTATCTCCGGCAACAGCATTGAGCAACGCATACCGGAGTGTTCCGGAAGTTCCATCATCCGCTGTTGACGATACAGTATAGACCGTAGCCTCCGAGTAAGTTCCCAAAAAAAGCAAATATGACAATAGAAATAAAATTAAATTTGAGCAAAATTTCATGAATTGAACATTGCCTTTATTTTCTGATCTGAAAACTCACCATATATACTGCTTCTTGTTGAAAGTTGAATTTTTTTGGCTGTGTCAAAGCCCCGGGATTGTTCCATCGCGGGAGCTTTCACGCTAGCCAAAATTTTCCAAATTTCAACTGGAATCAGTATGTACCTAATCTGCATTTCCCTAAGGCCTACAGCATAAAAAGGAAACTTAACTAGTAACCCCCAAAAAAGCAATATTTTTTTTTATTTTCACGACTCTTGATTAAGAGACTTAAACTCGACTTTGTATATTTTTTATTTATTTTCCGAGAAAGGCAAACTCCAACTAAATAAATTTCTCAGAAGAACACAAGATGCCCATCTGTCAAAATTTATTAGCTGGAGTTTGCCTCTCTCTGGAATCTGAACGAAAAAAATGTACAAAGTCGAGTAAAACGTGGTAAGCTTTAGATTCTTCGATTCTTTGTAAGGAGGAGTTATGCAAAAAGGGAATACATTACACTTTCACTGTCTCGAATGTAAGGCGCCGGTAGCTTTTTCTATATTCGACTTAGACAGTCATGCCAACATCTGCTGCCACGGATGTTCAAAAAAGTATGCTTTTACAGATCCGACTCTTGTTCGACACATGAAGAAATTTGAGTCTTTATGCCGTCAAATTCAAGATTGCGAAGAAATTCTCGGCAATGCTAACGTCGGCGTTGATGTTGGAGAACATCATGTTAAAGTACCATACAAATTGCTGTTAACCCGGCTTAGTTCAAGCTTAGACCTTAACATTGGAGGGGAAAAAGTGTCTATTTTCTTCCGAGTTGAGCCCGCAAAAGACACCTATCTCTGCAGGAGTGGATCATGAATAAACTAGAACAAATACGCAAATTCACAACCATTGTTGCTGACACAGGAGATATCGAATCGATCAAAAAGTATGCACCTACAGATGCGACAACAAACCCGTCGCTCATCTTAGCTGCGGCTCAAAAACCTCAATATCGGCATTTGATCGATGACGCTATCAATTACAGCAAAGGGAAAGCCGTCTCACCAAAAGAGAAGCAAAGCCTGCTGATGGACAAAATTTTCGTCAATTTTGGCATTGAGATCCTTAAATTAGTGCCCGGCCGCGTATCAACAGAAGTCGATGCTCGCCTTTCTTTTGATGTTGAGGGAAGCTTGCAAAAAGCTCGCTCGTTGATCTGTATGTACGAAAATGCAGGAATCCCCAGAAAGCGCATCTTGATCAAACTAGCATCTACATGGGAAGGGACAAAAGCAGCTGCTATCTTAGAAAAAGAAGGGATCCATTGCAATATGACGCTGATGTTCAGCATGGCGCAAGCTGTTGCCTGTGCCGAAGCGCATGCCACATTAATCTCTCCATTTGTCGGTCGAATTCTCGACTGGTACAAAAAAAGTGAAGGCGTTGCAGGATACCTACCGGATCAAGACCCGGGGGTTCATTCAGTGAAACAAATTTACGACTACTTCAAAAAATTCGATTACAAGACACAAATCATGGGTGCGAGCTTCCGCAATGTCGATGAAATACTAGAGCTGGCGGGCTGCGACCTGCTGACAATTGCTCCGCAATTCTTAGAAGACTTATCTAATGCATCGGGCGATGTGCCCCGAAAACTCGACCCTGTCAAAGCAAAAGAACTACCGCTCGAGAAAATTATCCTCGATGAAAAGAGCTTCCGCCTCATGTTGAATGAGAATGCTATGGCGACGGAAAAGCTCTCAGAGGGGATACGCAAATTCACTGAAGACACAGTGAAACTGGAAAAGCTGTTAGGGTTCTAATATAGTGTACTAGAGTAAATTAATACAGCCCCTTATCGAGCGACCCAGCTTACACAGGATCAACGAAAAAAGTAGAAACAATAGTGGCATCGGGTAAGCTGTTCCATTATGCAAATAACTCACTGCTGTCATGCAACAGGCTATCCCGATGTAATACAAAAGCCCGAAAAACGCACCAGCAATCCCTAAATTATTTCTATAATCCTTTAATGCTATACTGAGGCTATTTGAAATCAGTAAGCCGACTCCTGTAAAACATAGCGCTATTCCTATGACAATATAGGCTACTCCTGCAACACCAACGGTAGAATCAAATAATCCCATCGACGCTGCGATCAACAGATTAATTGAGCCGCCCATAGAAATCATGGCAGCCCATCCGATAATCTTTTCCGGCGACATCATTTCATTGAGTTTATGGGAGATGAATGAAGCACCCAACCCTGCAATGCACAATATAAGTCCAAAACTTCCATAGGCGGGAGGAGTAAATCCCATAAGATCAATAAATAGAAATGGCGCTTCGGCATAGAATCCAAAAACTATCCCATTACAAAGTGCTATGAGGAATACATGCCGCAATAAATGTCTGTCTTGCAACATTTTTGCAATCAAGTTCCAAGAAATTTCACTTGGATAGCTTCTTCTACTACATGTCTCCGGTAAATATCGAATGCTATAAAGAAAGAGGAATACCCCTGCTATCATCAGTACATAAAAACTTGCCTGCCACCCAAATAACATAGCGATATACCCGCCCATCCACGGTCCTATGGCCGGAGTAAAGGCTAAAGCTCCGCTGACAAGAGCAAAAATTTGATGCCGCTCTTTCCCTTCATAGACATCTCTAAGCATTGTCTGAGTAACTACAGACCCAGCACTTGCCCCAAATGCTTGAAAACATCGCCAAAATAATAGAGATTCTATACTAGAACAACTTCCTAATATCAGGCAGGTGATTGTATAAATACTTAAGCCCGCTAATAAAGCCGGACGACGACCTATCCAGTCACAACAAAATCCCCAAAAAGCAACGCCTAATGCAAATCCCATGAAATAAACACTTAAGCTCATTTCTGTCCAATAAGGCGTTGTCATCAACTCCCTTGCAATCAGAGGAAGCGAAGGAGTGTAAATTGTTTCGCTGATGTGTGGAAATCCCAGCAGAACGATAATTAACGGTAAGGGTAAGACTAAAAC
>JBAWZJ010000234.1:0-3540 GCA_037143085.1 Parachlamydiaceae bacterium
GATCGTCGAATCCCGGGGCTTTGAAGCAGCTAAAAAGTCCAAATTTCAACTGGAACCAGTATATAAACACCGGAATAAAAGATTATCAATTCCGATGGAAAGGCTTTTATGGACATTCATGAATATCAAGCAAAAGAAATCTTAAGGCAGTACGGCATCGCCACACCTGATTTCGGTGTCATTTCCTCGCCAGAAGAAATTACTGCGATTGCCGATCAACTAAATCTCAACGAAGCCGTTCTTAAAGTCCAGGTTCATGCGGGAGGAAGAGGCAAAGCTGGAGGTGTCAAAATAACGCGAAGCCGCAAGGAAATGCTTGAAACCTCAAAACAACTTCTCGGATTAAAAATCGTCAACAATCAAACAGGCATTAAAGGGATCATCGCGAAACAAGTTCTTGTGACGTCGCTCGTCGATGTCAAAAGAGAGCTATATATGGCTGCAACAATCGACCGTAAAAAAGCGCAAGCTTCCCTGATCGTATCCTCTGAAGGGGGAATGGACATCGAAGAAGTAGCGACCAAGCATCCTCACAAAATTTTAACTGTTCCTATTACGGATAATGGAACGGTCCGGAGCTACAACCTAATCCGTATAGCGAATTTTCTTGGATGGACAGGAAAACTTGCGGATCAAGGAAGGAAATTGACTCAAGCTTTAGCAAAAGCTTTCATCGAAAAAGATGCTTCCTTAATAGAGATCAATCCTCTTGTAGAAACAGCCCAGGGAGATCTTGTTGCCCTAGATGCAAAATTTAGCATTGATGATAATGCTCTATACCGCCACCCCGAGATAGCAGCTTTCTACGACCCCTCGCAACTTTCTAAAGAAGAAGTCGAAGCCAAAGCTTTCGATCTTGCTTACGTTGCTCTTGATGGCAATATCGGCTGTATGGTTAATGGTGCAGGCCTTGCGATGGCTACAATGGATATTATCCACCTATCTGGAGGCTCACCGGCAAATTTTCTCGACGTCGGAGGAGGAGCCTCTCAAGAAAAAGTCGCAGCCGGATTCAAAATCATCCTATCCGATCCCAAAGTGAAAGCTATCCTGGTAAATATCTTTGGAGGCATCATGAATTGCGAAACACTTGCGGCCGGAATTGTCTCTGCAGCTGCAGAATTAAAAGTATCTCTTCCTCTAGTTGTAAGAATGGAGGGGACCAACGTCAATCAAGGTAGAGCAACACTCAAGGAATCAGGATTAAAAATTATTATCGCCGACACTATCACAGAAGCGGCAAATAAGGTTGTTGCGGAGGCAAAAAAAAGATAACAATGGCCATTTTAATCAACAAAGCAACAAAAGTGATAACTCAAGGGATTACCGGAAAATCTGGTAAGTTCCACACGGAACAATGCATTGAATATGGTTCGCAATTTGTGGGAGGCGTTACTCCTGGAAAAGGTGGGCAATCACTGTTTAACTTACCGATATTCGACACCGTCGCCGAAGCAAAAGCTGCAACACAATGTGACGCCACAATGATTTTTGTTCCTGCCCCACATGCCGCTGAAGCCATCCTCGAGGCAGAGGAAGCGGGTATAGCTCTCATTGTCTGCATCACCGAAGGCATCCCCATCAGAGATATGCTAGAAGTCAGCAGGGTAATGCGATCAAGCAAAACTAGCAGGCTTATCGGACCAAACTGCCCAGGTATTATCACCCCCGGAGAATGCAAAATAGGGATTATGCCTGGCTATATCCATAGAAAAGGAAACATCGGCATCGTCTCTCGCTCGGGAACATTAACTTACGAGGCTGTCTGGCAAACAACACAACTCAACTTAGGTCAATCCACTTGCGTGGGTATTGGAGGCGATCCCCTCAACGGAACCAATTTCATCGACACTCTGGAATTATTTGAGAAAGATCCTGAAACTCAAGGAATTTTAATGATTGGGGAGATCGGAGGAGATGCCGAAGAACTTGCGGCAGAATGGATTCGTTCAAATAGCTCCAAACCCGTAGCTTCGTTTATCGCTGGGATCACAGCGCCTCCTGGAAGGCGCATGGGACATGCCGGAGCGATCATCTCCGGAGGTAAAGGAACTGCTCAAGATAAAATCAACGCTTTAAAAGCTGCCGGCGTTATTGTAGCAGCAAGTCCTGCAGAAATGGGTGTTGCAATGCAAAGCGCTATGCAGGTAAAATGATCCTTTTAATCGACTTTGTACAATTTTTAGACGAAGCCTTGAGAGAGGAGCAAACTCCAGCGTAATGAATTTCGACAGAAGGGGTATTTTACCCCTTCCGAGAAATTCATTTAGCTGGAGAAAGCTCCTCTCCAAGGATGAGTTTAAAAATTGTACAAAGTCGAGTTTTAGGATTATGTGAATTATGATTAAAATTCCGGGAAATATTCCCATCTCAATACATCCGGCTTTTTGGTTTGTCGCCCTATTCATTGGTTGGATTGGCTCTTCAAGTGTTGAAGGAACGGTTATTTGGACAACGATTATTCTTTTTTCTGTCCTTTTCCATGAGTTTGGCCATGCCCTCACAGCAACGGCATTTGGACAAACGGCAAAAATCGATCTGATTGGATTCGGAGGAGTGACATCAAGACATGGCAACAAGAAACTCAAAGCTTGGCAGGAGTTTATCATCGTTTTGAATGGTCCTCTAGCTGGTTTCTTCTTGTCCATGATTGCATGGAAAATTGCAAATATATTGAGTATTTCCCATCCAGAATCAGCATTCACCTATGCCGCCTTAGTCACATTTGAAATTAATCTGTTTTGGACGATCATCAATCTAGCTCCTGTTCAACCGTTGGATGGAGGAAAACTTCTTACAATATTTTTGGAAGCTCTCTTTGGAATTAAGGGAAAAAAAATCGCTCTATTCATCAGCCTCCTTTTCGCTGGAGCCATGGGGATCTTATTCACTTTAATCCATCAATATTTCGCAGGAGCATTATTTTTCCTATTCACTTTTGAAAGCTATCGAGCTTGGAAACACAGCCTCTCAATTACAGAGCAAGATCATAATTTCATCTTACAACATGAACTAAAGGAAGCTGAACGGGATCTCGCAAGCGGTCACAAGGAAGAAGCTTTAAAAAGATTTTTAAGATTAACGGAAATCGCTAAATCCGGCAGAATTTACCTCAATGCAACAGAACACGCCGCCCATCTGCTCGCAGAAAAAGGTGATGTACAAGAGGCTCACGACTTGTTAATATCAATTCAAAATAAACTCAGTTCTGAGGGAATTCATCTCTTACACCAACTTACTTATCAGAAAAAAAATTGGCAAGAAGCAATATCCTTGGGAAGTCGCGCCTATCAGAATCACCCCGATTATAATACGGCAATTACCAATGCAATTTGCCATGCTGTAATCGGTGAAGTTCGTCCTGCCATCGGATGGCTCCACTGTGCGGTTAAAGAAGGGATTCCCGATATACATAGCGTATTAACACGACAAGAGTTCGACCCTATTCGTCAGGACCCTCTTTTTCTTCATTTTAAAGCTAGTGTGTACTAGGGTGTGTCCCTAAACTCTAATTTTTGATATAGATCTCATTTACTTAAA
>JBAWZJ010000235.1:0-3540 GCA_037143085.1 Parachlamydiaceae bacterium
GTTTGAACGACGAGCGAGGCACGAGCTCGTCGTTCAAACTTGTACAAAGTCGAGACCAGGCAATATTCAAAATTTGACTTAGCTAAAAAAAGCCAGGTTTTGAACGACGATACTGGTTCTAGTTGAAAGTTGGAATTTTAAGTCGAAAATCGGCTCAAAGGAACGAGGAAATCGACTGAACCTTAGTTTCGACAGAGGCCTATTCTAAAAAAATTGAAAAATCGAGTTGAGGAAATCTTATGAGTGGAATCGTTCGTGCTGCAAACGCAGCGGAGTCTCTAGTTGATAACCTTTCTTCAATGAGAGCTGAAAGTAGGCTGCTTGTAAGAAGAACAGTAATTGGGCAAATTGCGGAGTCTGTATTCGAGTTAGTAATTGAGAAGTCCGGCGTAGGAGAATCCTATTTTTCCTTACAGTTCTTCAGAAATCCGGATGATACGAATCTAACAGAAATAAAACTGTTGTCTAGCTATGAGATTGTTTTACAGAAAGGCGATCAGCAGGAACAGGTTGATCAAAAAACGAGAATTAAGTGTATTTTTAACAGGGTAAAATTCGAGCTGTGGCCTCGTGGCATTTCTGTAGAGGCTTATTTGGAGGAATCTATTGGGAAAGTATTTATTCCGACTGATATAGAATGTCCGTCTTCTATTCAAGACATCGTAGAAGGCGTAATGGAAAAATCGATGAAATTTTTAGATAATATAAAAGGAAAATCGCCTGTTTTTTTTATTGGCAAGACTGGTGTTGGTAAAAGCACCGTGACAAATCAGCTATGCGGATGTAAAATGTTGTCTATTCCACGCTGTAAAATTGAGAAAACAGGGAGTAGCACCCCTGCGATTGTTGCTGTTCGCCCCTATACCGAAATAGGTTTAAAGCAATCTCGTTCGCAGACGACAGACCCCTATGTGATTAGTCCGGAGATTTCATTTATCGGTGGATGGGTGATTTGCGATTGCCCTGGATCAGGTGACTCTCGTGGAGACCCTCGCGAAATTTGCAATGCGATTTCCATTGTTAAAGCAATCGCTAACGCTCAATCAATTAAAGGGTTTGTTGTTTGTGTAACAGCCTCAGATATAAAGGACAAAAGTAATAGTGGTCTTTTGAACAGTCTAGAATATTTACAAAATCTTCTTAAAACATTTGATTCCTATAGTGATTCTGTATTGTTTGTTATTACACGCCCTTCTGGAGAGGGCTCTCTTGAAAATCTTGTTGTAGAGTTGAGAGAGGGGATTCGCGATTTTTCTACTGATAAGATCGTAGATCCAGATCTGAGAACTTTTTGTAAACAAATCCTAGAGTCAAATTGTTTGTCCAAAACTGTTCTTAGTAATCCTCTGGATGGGGATAATAAAAGAGGGATTATTGACACAATTTCTGCGTTTCCAGAAATTCCTCTACAAGGGAATTCTGATCAAATAGAGCAAAGATTTGGATATCCAATTTCTGAAAAAGCTCTACGTGGTATCAGGCAGGTAAGCGATGCTCTTCGATTTCGAGTTTCTTCTGTGCTTAATCAGCTTGAATTCGATATTGGAAAATATTGGAAAGGAGAAAAGGATGACAAAACTATCCAAGAATTACTTAATCTTGTTGACAACGAAATGGATACTAGATGGCTAACACCACAATTAGAAACGCTGTATCCGAGGAATCTTGATGCTGTTTCTGAGAGCTTAGGCTACCAAAAAGTTGCGGGGAGGCATGTAGCCGAACTCGATCATATTGTTACACTTTCCGATAGTTTAAGTAAGATTTCCGGAGGAACGGTTACACACATACTTAAAGATGTAGAGTTGCAAGAAAAATCAAGCAGGATTATGAATGATCTGAAAAACTTTCGTCAGACCATTTGCGATCAAGCAGCAAGGCTTGTAACAGAGAGTGTGGTGTCCTCTTTAGGCGAATTAGAAAGAGAGTTAGTTGCTTCATTATTTGCAAAAACTGAAGGCTTTACAGTTCTGCGACTTTTGGACTTTTGTAATGAAATAGAGGAGTTAATCCGACCTGATTGTCAAATCACATTAAAATTGATTAGCAGTAATCCATCTATTTTCTCTGAACCTCATGCAACGTCTGTCGCTGCAAATTTAAATTTTTGGAGTCAATGTCGTCAAACTGATGAGATTGAAGCAAATGGAGCAATAATAGCTCTTTGTTCGGTTATTTCAGATAGATTGAGGGACGGTCTAGGAGATATTAAATCCAAATGTCGCCAACAGATGTATGATGAATTAAAAAAATCCCTTGAGGACACGTTGGAATCTTATGAGGTTCAACGCCAGCTGGACACAATTAAAAGTTACCCCACTTATGTAAATAGATCAAGGGATGCTAGATCACTCGTTGCATTCCTCAGAGCCTTAAATCAAGGGTTACCACATTTGGACGCAATTGAGGCCGTACTAGACCATAATCCAGCTTACATTGGGGGCTTGGATAGTGAAATTACTAATCAGATCATATACAGACCTACTGACACTACGGATGACGTTGGACAACGAACAATTATTTCTGATTTTAAGAAAACCGCCCTTTCCACTATGTTGTCTAGAATTGGGTCTTCCGCGGTGCACACACTGCGTCTTGTAGGAAACGATACCATTTATTTTGATCGTACCTTGGGAGAAGATATATTTAAGAATGTGAGTTGGATATCGATAGAGGCAAAGCGGATAGTGGTTGTTTCTGGACCAACCTCTTACCATATCCAACCTAAAATGGATCCTAATGAAATGACCATACGCTCAGAAAGGGGTGTTCTCTTAACAGGTGAACTGGTTGGAAATTTTAGTTATAACAAAGTTGAAGACGCTGTCATTGCAAGCATGCTTCAAGATTCTAGGTCTCTGAAAAAAAGGTTCTATTACGTGTGGGTAAAGCATCGCTAATCAGTGCAGGCTCTATTACCAGCCACGAAATAACAGTATAACGGGAGTTTGTATGTCAGGAAATATTACACTAGGCGGTAGTCTTGATCGTTTTTTTAAGATTGCAGATTTATCCATTTCTGTGCCGGATGTTCGCGAACAGAGTAGGGATCCACGCTTTACTGAAATGGGCATTATGTGTAGGCAAATCATTGATAATATCCGAGGGGCTTATCAAGAGCAGTTAGCAACAGAAATCACTATGCTAGATGAAGAAACAAGTGATATTCTTCGACATCTAGGAAATCTCTTCTGTAGTATAGTGAAAATGGATATGGAAGAGATAATGGCGAGACCTCTAATGGAGGATCGGGAGCTAACGCTAAGCAACAGGTTACAATCGAATCTGCCGGATCTAAAGCGTCTATCGAAAGAAATTTCAACACTATCGGTAGAGAAAAACTTGGTGGAGAGCCTTAATAGATTTTCTGAGATTGCTGATTCATTTATTCGAGTGTTAGAGAAACAGCAAGGTGTTGATTCCAATATGATTGAAAGGATTATGGATTATCGGAAAACCATTAGAACCACCAAAATAGACTATAAAGCTCACTTGGTAACACCAATAAATCAACTAAATGAAAAAATCAGAAAACAGCTT
>JBAWZJ010000236.1:0-3505 GCA_037143085.1 Parachlamydiaceae bacterium
ACATCGACAGAAACAAGATGTTTTAGAAAATTATTGAATTATATCGAATGTAATTCAATGCTCTCACCATTAAATTTAGTTTGGTAAAAAAACACTGGTCAAAATCCATGCAGACAGACATAATCGCATCTCAATTAATATTTACTGTCAATTTATTTTTGTAATTTTCTTTGAAAACAACTTTCCTTACACGCGGTTAAAAATGAAATTTACACGTCTGTTTGTCGCTCTCTTTTTACTCGTAACATATCCGGACACTTATGCTGTCCATCCAAAAAACAGTGCTAAACCTACTGATATGGTGAAACTACGAGAGGCGAAAAAACACAGGCATAAAGAAGAAAATAAAAAAGCACCAACCGCAACAACACCAACTACTACAAAGACGAAAGAGTCCCTTTCTTTTGAGGAGGCTTTACAGAAACTCTATGCAGTCAGCAACGAAAAATTAAAACAGGCCAAAGAAAAAGAAGCCGCTGTTCTTCGAACCTTCAAAAACGAAACGGAAGTCTCCGAAGCTCTTAATGCTGCCGCACAATTCTATGAGTCGGCTGCTCAGACACTTCGACAGGCTCTTCAGATAACCAGATTTTTTTCAATCACAGATATTTTAGAAAAAGACATTCATACTCGGGCGGCAGAGTACGACAGCAAAGCAAAAATATGTCATCAGGATGCTTCAGAATGGCCTGTCAAAGTTTTAGAGAAAAAATGCATCCTATATGAAGAAATTAACCGTCTGAAAAATGAAAGTTCTCTGTTGGAAGATCAAGAGGCTATACACGGTTGTAAGGAAGCTTACAAACGCTCAGTATTTCTTCTACAAAAACTCATTGAAAATGGTGAACCAGATTCAGGCGAACTCAGCATTTGTCAAAAGAAACTCGCTGCATTAGAGGCTGCGGGGGATGAAAAGCGATTGACTCATCAACCCGCACAAATATCTCAAGAAAAATTTCGGGAGCGAGAGTCCATTCATAGAGATCACTTATTTCATGAAAAAAAATCGGATAAATTGTCTCGAGGTGAAGCCATTCCTTCGGCGTATGAAGTTTTTTCTCTGGATGGACAGGATAGTGTTCTTTACGCACAGCAATTTTATCGTTATTTAGTGCAAGGGGATCGTCCTGCCACATGCCTACGTATTAAAGTCTTCGATAATGGTGCGAATGTATATGAAGAAGAAATCAAAATTCCTACAGAAGAAACTTCTTGGGAACATTACCTTACCTCCGACGAGATGCTCCTGGTTCCGAAAACCGTTTTGACTTCCCAGTTTGGGCTCGATCTCCGTCTGACTGTCGTGTTCGATCCATACCACAATTTTTCGTTGGTAATCGCACAAAACGGAGCCGATGCAAAATACAGATTTTCATTCTCTTTGGATGACCAGTACTTATACGACCTGTATTTTGCTCCTCCACTCCCTTGGCAACTGGAAGCACTATACAAACCTGCATTGCCGTCAATGATCACATCACGGCCTCAATACCCTATAATTGGCGTCACGCCTATTGAGGGCAATAGCGCAGATCCCATAACCGAAGAAATGCGTCACCCTATCCTCGAAAAATTTGTGAAGGAAATGAAAGGAGATCCGCTTGCTATAGCTCAATATGTCTATAACGAAATTGAATTTATCGATCCGTTTCAGCTAAGAAAGGATGGTATTTTTATCGCTCCAGGCATCCAGAGAAGCCCTTTAAGAACATTTTTAGAAAAACAGGGGTCTCCCTGGGAACAATGCACTCTTTTGGCAACACTTCTGCAATATGCAAAATGCCAACCACAGTATATCGAAGGAACTTGTTTTCTCCCTGCATCTTTTGTAGAAAAATTGCTTTTTCTCCAATTGCCTGGTGAGGAAGATGTCACATTAGACTATCCCGGTGTGGTGGTGCTAGAGGGCGATCAAAGAATCACGCTTTTTCCTTGGATGAAAGAGGTAAACACAGTTGAAGGTCAAGACCTTTATTCTCTCATGCCTGAAGAATATGGAAATGCCCACCGATGGCTGAAAAAATATTTATGTAATGATGAACAGATTTTGAAACATATCGGGCCAGATGGCGATGATACAGTTGGAGTGCTCTTTGTACGCTTTGTGGAAGAAGAGCTAAGGAAACAAGGGCGTTCCCTGCAGGATGTCGGAACTCATCGAGTGATCCGTAAAAAGCAATTCAATACATGGAACGAGTTTCCCCGTCCAAATATTACAGAAAATTTTAAACCTGTCGTAAGCATATCTTCCAACGGAAATCGTTATGCTGCTATAAAGGTCATTATTTCCTCTGAACAATATCCTGAAAGATCCGTTAGCACTGACTGGATGAGTCTGTCATATTTTTCCTGCGATTCCTTTGCAATATATTTTACTCCAAAAGGATCTGATTACCAGCTTCATTTTTGTGCTTCCAGCAACTGGGATAACCAGTTTGTTTTACCATTGAATTCTACCGAGCACACCATAAACGTAGAAGTACTCTATCATATGCCATTTAGTTCTCTGGATGCATCTGAAACAAGTAATCACTTTTCAATAGCCAAGGGAACTTGCGCCGCACTATGTGTAACGCCGGGTAGTGTTAACGCTGCACTGACCTCATTTTTCGCCGAACAATTCGATCAGAAAAACCCTCCACAAGAAAAATTGCAAGCTCTTTTTTCTTTGATCGGCACTGCTTATTTCGAGAAGTGCAGTCGCGCACAAAAAACATTGGCGGCTCTCCACAAAGTTTCTTCAAGGTTGCATTTTTGTGTCGGTCTAGCCAAATTGTCTCCTGATCGCTCCTCCCCTTCTGATCTGAGATTTCCACAAGTGGATATGGATCGAAATAGAGTCTTGTTAAAAAACAACCTGTATCCATTTTCAAGATATCAGGAAGGGAATTCTGCCTATGATCAATATCATCTGTTAGTCAATGCTGATGCATCATCAAATGAGCATCAAGTCTTACGTGAATTCTATCAAGATCCTCATGCAATCTCGACAGTAAAATTATTGCAGATTGCTCATCAGGAGCACAAAAGAAAAGGAGGAACCGGCCCTGGATTTCTGACCTTCACAAATAAAAATTTTGCCGATACAGACTCAAATCCTGAAAAAGCATGCCTTCTTTATTTTTCCAATATTGCGGACATTAATTTCCAACAGCTCAAGAATGCTAAAAAAAATCAATGGGATCGGTTACGTTCGACGTTGATCAAAAATGATCAAGCACACTCTTATGCTTATATGACCCCCTGCGCTATTTCAAGCATGGATGGCTATGGACTTAAACCCCCTTCCTATACAGGAATAGGAACATTGATCCATACCCCTACAAAACAAGCTGCTTTCATTTCCGATGCTTCACGAATGATGAATGGGGGATACGGCTCGAGGTTGTCGGATAATTTCCTGCAAACAATCACGAATGCAGAGAGACTGCTATTCTCCAACGGCAGCAACTACAGTTTGATTTATTCAAAATACGCTCCATTGTTTAATGGGACAACCTCCACT